>JAFDTZ010000087.1 GCA_019594305.1 Thermoplasmata archaeon | reverse complement strand
TCTCTTTCATTTATTTCACCATTTTATCTTATCGTAGGGATAACAATGTAGAACTATATAATATTATCCTATATATTCTATGTATGTATGTATGTATGTATAGTTATTGATGTTACTATATAGTCGCATCGGGTTTGAGTGTGCGCTTATTCAGTTGATCATATCGTCACTGTCATGTTATCCTTGTAGTTCCGATTCTTGATGGTCACTTCGTAGCCATTGATCGTCCGTAGGCTTCTGTTTGTGTGAATAGGTATTCACCTGGGGTAACCTTCAAGCAGGTTATGTTTTACCGTATGTGCGATAACAAAATCTCTCCGATGTTCGCGGAGAACAGACCACTGAAGATTAACACAAGGTCAGCGACGGTAAGTTTTTATCTTATGAAAAAATCACATACGATGCTTAATAGTGTTTAATAGGTAGATAGACATGAACATAAATATCGATATGTACAGGCTTCCGAGGCCAAAGATATTCGAATGGGGACACGGTTTGAACACATTGGAAAAAGTCATCATCTCTTTTACATTCGCCTGTTTTATCGGCCTGCTGGCCCAGGTAAGATTTTATCTGCCCTGGACTCCCATCCCCGTTACAGGCCAAACCTTCGGGGTACTTCTGGGCGCTGTTATACTCGGTAAAACATGGGGTGGTGCCAGCAGCGCTATTTACGTCGGTATGGGAGCCGCGGGGGTACCATGGTTTTCAGGATGGAGTGGTGGGCTTGACGCTATAACCGGTGCCACCGGAGGATACCTACTAGGTTTCGTGATCTCCGCATTCTTTGTGGGATATGTTGTGGACACATACTCCGGTTCGAGAGGTTTTGTAAGTATGTTGACGGTGATGCTCTTTACCAACTTCGTATTGATCTACGGCTTTGGCATGGTACATCTTTACTTCTGGTTATCCATTGTCGGAGGCTCATCGGTTGGTTTACTAGAGTTGTTGATGATGGGTGCGATACCCTTTATACTGGGGGATATCGTAAAAGTATTTATCACATCATCCACGGCAAGCTGGATAACTCCTAAGAACCCGGTGAAAACATCCCATTTAATGCGTTCATAGTAAAATTATCTCAATTCGGTTGAACAGGACACACATTTTTCGCTATCGCCTGTGTTCTTTGTTCCGCATTGAGGACATCTTACGTCCTCAACAGCTGTTTCTTCCTCTTCTTCCAACACGCCCCAAACATAAACAAATCCGTCCTTGGAGCCGGCGGCGATCACATCACCGATACCGAAACTGCCTACGGTAACATCCCACACCCAGCTTAACGGGTTTGATAACATCCATAATAGCACACCTGTACTGTCCCACACATATACGTTACCGTCTTTGGAGCCGGCGACGATCACATCTTGACCGCCGAATGAACCTAAAGCGAGGCTGTTTACCTGACGTTTGGGTCCTATCAATTTCATCACCGGGCGGCCTCTCTTGTCCCACACGTAAACGTTACCGGTTTTGGACCCTACCGCTACAATGTCTCTTCTTCCGAATTTTCCGACTACGATATCGCTTATTGTCTCTAAAACTGGTATATCCCAGAGTTTTACACCCCTTTCATCCCAAACATAAACACAATGTTTTTTTGACCCCCCGGCTGTCGCTGCGATCACATCGCTATCTCCGAGGTGACCGACAGTCACACCGTTTACACCCCCTGCGGGGGTGCTGAAGTCCCATAATTCCAATCCCCTGTTATTCCAGACCTTAACGTACTTGAATTTTTTTGATGTTGATCCGGCTACTACTACGTCCCCCCTTCCCCCCAACGTACCGATGTCGACGTGGAAACTCTCAGGTGTCGGTTTTGCATATTCTTTTCTAAACTTCCATAGTAGCTTTCCCTCTTCATCCCATGCATAAATATCCGATTCGTAGTCACCGCTGGAGCTTTTAGTAGATATGATCAGACCGCTGTGTTTACCTAATTTTCCGAAGGCCACATCAAGGACACTAGTGGATAACTTCCTTGGTTTCCAGATGAAGTAACCTTCTTTACCCCATAAATAAACCGTACCGTCCTTGGAACCCGCAAGAAGGGCGTCTCGCCCCCTGAGTGAGCCTAATGACGTCCCCCATACCTCATCCGAAGCTGCTAGTCTCCAAAACAGTTCTAACGGCTTTTTCATCTCGTATTGTATCGAATATGCATATATATACTTATTGTTAACCTATCAGTAAGGCGGTCTTACATGTAATACTAAAGAATAAATACACGTTACAAAGTACCACCCAAAGGTCATGCATTATGGATGGAAAAAGTTTATCGGATTTTGCACTCGAGCACGGCAGTAAGATGGGGTCGGATTATGTAGAGGTACGTTACATAAGTTCACATGATGAAAATTATATCGCCCGCAACGGAAGTTTTATCAGCATACAAAACAAACTAAGCGAAGGTATAGGTGTACGTGTCCTAGTAGATGGCTGCATGGGATTCGGTTCATCGGATATTATGAACAAGGAGACGGTAAAAAAACTGGTAAATTCAATAGTGAATACCGCAAGACTCAGCCATCGTAAAAGTCCGATAGAATTATCTGAAGAAAAGGCAGTAAACACGAGCTGGAAAGCACCTGTTAAAGTTCCCTTTGCCGATGTATCCAGCCAGGAGAAACAGAACTATATCAAAGATCTGGACAACTCTATCAAAAAAAGTACTGGCAGGGCTGTTAAAAATAGGATAATTTTCATGAATACACATTCATCCGAGAAATACATCGTAACCTCACATGGTTCCAGGGTAGATTCTGACTTTTCATCCATATCCTTTTTCAACATGATGAATGCAAGTGTGAAGGGTAAAAACGAACAAAGAATGCTCGGTCTAGGAGGAACTATGGGGTGGGAATGGTTGAAGGAAAAAAACATCTCCGGATTGATACTCCGGGAAGCGAAAAATCTTACGCGTACTGTTAAAGAAGCAAAAAAAGTCAAGTTGAACAAGCCGGTAGATGTTGTTGTCGGCGGAGAAGTATCCGGCATAATGGCCCACGAAAACGTGGGTCATCCCAGCGAAGCGGATCGTATCATGGGCAGAGAAGGAGCTCAGGCGGGTGAATCATTCTATAAGGACATACTCAAAGATGAGAAGATAGGCGATGTGAAGATGGGTAACGAGATCGTCTCCGTGATGGATGATCCGACACTGAAGGGAAGTCCCGGCTTCTATATGTACGATGATGAATGTGTCAAGGCCCGACCTCGCTATCTGGTAAAGAACGGTAAACTTAACGAACTGCTACTGAACAGGGAATTTGCCCATGTATTCGATACCGAGTCTAACGCATCGGCTAGGTCCAATTCTTACAGTAGAGAACCGATACCGAGGATGTCAAATACATTCTTCAAGCCCGGCGAACACGCAGTTGATGAACTGATAGAAGATGTAAAACATGGTATACTGATGAAAAGTTTTACGGAATGGAATATAGATGACAGACGTTTTCACAGTAAATATGTCGGCCTGGAAGCTTACTTGATCAAAAACGGAGAGGTTACGGATACCATGGTTAAACGTCCGGTACTGGAGCTGACCACCATGGGTATATTGGGCAATATAGATGCCATCTCAAAGGAATACGAGTCTCGTATGGCTTACTGCGGTAAGAGCGACCCTATGCAGCCTGTACAGGTTTCAGTGGGGGGACCTCATCTGAGGATCAGGGATATAAAGGTGGGGTGATACAATGAAAAGATACGATGAAAATTTATTGAAAGCCGCCGTTGACTGTGCTTTGAGTTCCGGAGCTAAAGAGGTGATAGCTAAATTGGTTCAGGAAGACGAACATCAGATACGTTTCTCCAACTCTTCCATAGATGTGACCAAGGAATGGAACAGATACTATCTCGATATATTCATGTCTAGCGGACACCCTTTTGGGATCGGTAAGAAAATCAATACCGTGACGATCCAGGATCCCTCCATAAAGAAGATAACATCTATGTTACCAAAGGAAGTAAGGATATTGAAAGGATTACCCAGGAGTAAACTCTACTGGGGTATGGATAAGACGACTTATAAGGACTATCCCAAAGTAAAAGGTCTTTATGATAACAGAATAGAAAATATGTCGCAAATTGCCCCGGAACTAGTAAAAGAAACCATACATTCGGCTACGGAGGCCGGCGCAAAGAAGGTGGCCGGCGTGCTTTACTTTGGAAAGACCCGAAAAGGTTTGCTCACGGGATACGGTAACGGCGGAGTGTACACGACCTCACATTGCAATGCAACCATACGCTCATTTTACGACGAAAAGAGCAGCGGTCAGGGTCTGGTAGCCACCAGGAACCTATCAGGCCTCAAGAGGAAACTTACTGATGCAGGTAAAAGATCCGGGGAGTTGGCTAAGCAGGGCGCCGACGGAAAGGAGGGGAAGGCCGGTAAGTACGACCTCATCATGAGCCCCACCGTGGCGGCCAATATATTCGGAAGTGTACTCGGAGGCGCTAATCCTCTAACCATGATAATGGGAATGAGCTGTCTCAAAGGGAAGCTGAAGGAAAAGATCGGGCCAGACACCCTCTCGGTGACCGACGACCCGCTAGTGCACGGCGGTATGAACAGCAGGCCCTTCGATTCCGAAGGTACACCTTCGGAAAGAACACCTCTTGTGAAAGATGGTATATTTACCGGGCTAATACACAATACATCAACCGCTAAGTTGTGGAAAGCCATTAACTATATGAAGTTAAAATTCTGGGTCAGGGCAAAGACCACCTCTAACTCCAACATGGGGATAATGGGTATGACCGGTACGGAGAACGATCCCAGAGCCCTGATGCCCGCAGCTTCGAACTTCGTCTTTAAACCGGGTAGCTACAGCATGGATGAACTGATATCTTCTTCATCGCGTCCCACCATATATATGACTTCCAATTGGTACACGAGATTCACCAATATGAGAGAAGGTAAATTCTCCACCGTACCTAGAGATGCTATGTTCCTGGTGGAGAAGGGCGAGATAAAGGAGCCCGTAAGAAATCTCCGACTGGCTGAAAATCTGCTGGACATGTGTACAAATATCGATGCCATGGGTAAAGACCTCGAACAGATCATGTGGTGGGAAGTGAACACACCCACGTTCATACCTTACATAAAGATAAAAAATTGTAACTTCACCCGGGCGATGCAGTGAATATGAAAGTAAAAGGGAAATAGTTAATATCCCTCATATCTATACCGGTATATGAACGGGAGGATACCCCCCGCCCTGCCCAACATAGGTGACGAGGAGAAGAGAGCTGTAATGGATGTGCTTTCCTCGGGTCAGCTAGCCATGGGACCCAGGGTGAAAGAATTCGAAAAAAGATTTGCGGAATATGTCGGGGTCAATGAAGCAGTTGCTGTGAGTTCCGGTACCGCCGCGTTACATACTGCCCTCATTGCGGCAGGTGTGAAAAAGGGCTCAAAAGTTATGGTGCCGGCCTATTCTTTTTTCGCTACCGTTTCCACCGTGCTTACCGTTGGTGCGGAACCGGTATTTGTAGATATAGACCCTGAAACCTACTGCATCGCTCCGGGATCGTTGGAGGGTGTGGATG
The DNA here is from genome assembly GCA_019594305.1 of Thermoplasmata archaeon. GTDB lineage: Archaea > Thermoplasmatota > Thermoplasmata > Halarchaeoplasmatales > Halarchaeoplasmataceae > Haladaptatiplasma. The sequence continues at coordinate 3,905 of JAFDTZ010000087.1, read as the reverse complement.
CGGTAATACCTGTGCATCTTTACGGTCAACCTGCGGATATGGACCTTATCAACTCCATGGCCGCCGAATACGGTGTTACAGTGATAGAGGACGCCTGCCAGGCCCACGGCGCCGAATACAACGGGAAAAAAACAGGAGCTCTTGGTGACGTAGGCTGTTTCTCCTTCTACGCAACAAAGAACATGGTGACCGGCGAGGGTGGGATGCTTACCACAGACGACACTGAACTTGCTGAAAAGGCCAGACTGCTCCGAGCTCACGGTAGGAACGAAAGAGGTCAACACACCTTGGTCGGCCATAATTTTTTGATGACCGATATAGAAGCTGCCATAGGAATCGAACAATTGAAAAAACTCGACGCCATGAACGACATACGTCGGTATAACGCAGGTGTTCTGGATACGGAACTGGCCGAGCTCGAAAATACTGTAAAACTTCCTGCGAGAATTCAAGGTTATAAACATGTTTACCATCAATATGCCCTTAGAGTTCCACGGGATATAAGGGATAGGATAATAAGCGGTATGCAGAGGGCGGGCATAGGTGTAAGGACGGGATACAGTTTACCACTTTATAAGCAAAAAGCCATAGGTACGGATCTGGATCGCCCCGAAACCGAAAAGGCATGCCGGGAAGTGATCTGGGCACCTGTATATCCACAGCTGGAAAAGAGAGATATGTATCGTATCGCCCACAGCCTACAAAGGTTTATCAGTTATGTAAAAGGTTAAGTATCTTTGAAACGCTGTGAATACGATGAGTCGAGATTGGAACCTTGCGGACCTCGCCGATTATCCTTTTCTTGATGACGCTAAGAGATACATAAGGGAAAATGGCCCTGAACCAGACAAGCTCCTGGTAGGTTGGGGTGAGATGAAGAACCGTGCCCAGGAGCGTGTACTACAATCTTTGAAAGACGGAAAGGTAGCCAATCGGGCTCTTAGTGACGAGATAATGATGGAGGATGAACTCTTTTCATACCCCGTAGCACGTATGTTGGTCTCTTGCATAGCAGATAATTATCTTATCAGGAGGTATGCCCTAGGTGAAGCTGAAAGGATAGCCGAAAGGTTGAGAAATGAAGAGACGGAAGTGATCTTGGAGATCGGTGAAGAGTTGGGAATACCTGCGGTTCCGAAAGATGAAGATATACTCCTTTACTTTGTAGATTATCTTGAAAACACCGTTAATCTGAAGGTATCTCAATGGAAACTAATCAACCAAGATCTTCGAAACGGATGGGTACTATTGCCGATTTCCAGATACGTACGTATACTCAAGGAAAGGATAATGCTCGATATAGTCCGTGAACTACCTATTACGGTCACCGACCCTGATCTACTAGCCCATTTCAGTGAACATATAAATAAGATACGGAGTGCGCTAGATGAATTCCGGGCAGACACGGACCGACTGGATATGGGACGGGTCGAGCCCTCGTTGTTTCCCCCCTGTATCAGGCAATTAATTGTAGAGATAAAGGAAGGAGTCAACCTATCCCACGATGCACGGTTCGCCCTTACTGCATTTCTACACAAGTCCGGTCTAGGCAAGGATGAGATAGTTTCGGTATTCAGGGAGTCACCGGATTTCAGAGAGGACCTAGCATTGTACCAGATAGAGCATATAATCGGTGAGATATCCGGTACGGAGTATACACCTCCCGGATGCGATCACATGGCGACAACCGGTCTATGTTACAAACCCGATGAACTGTGCAATAGGGATTGGATGACCCATCCACTGACCTACTATTCCACTAAGAAAAGAGCCGAGTCGGACTAGGATCACGGATCACTGCAATGGCACTTTTGGTTTGTCATGTATTATCTTTTTCTTCCACCAACCCTTGGAATACAACACCAAGGCTATACCGGCCGCTATCACATTGCTTAACGCCATGCCTATCCAGAATCCGGTTTCTTGCATCCCCATAACAATGGCTAATAAAAACACGAACACAATCCTGAGTGCCCATATCCTGGTTAGGTCGAGTGCCATCTGATGTACGGTATGACCGGAACCTCCAAAGAGATGAGAGACGCCCTCATATATACCGAAGAAAGGTATGGATAATGAATATATCAGTAAGAACTTAGCACCCGTTGCTATCACGTCCTCCTCACCGGGGAGTATTATCCCTATGAGAAGGTTTCTGGTAAATAGTACACCGACTGCTATCACAGTCATGAGCACGGTTACAACGATAAGACCCTTTCGGGCTATCTCTTCTGTTCTCTCCGTGAGATCCGCACCTAGACTCTGTCCTACCATGGTTGACATAGCCATGCACACACCGCCTATGACCAGAAACATTATGCTCAGTATCTTATTACCTGCTCCGTAGGCTGCACCCACGGTGCCTGTGTTGGGAAGACGGTACAGTATGGCCCACATCATCAGGAAACCTGCTGCGCTACCGAAACGCCCTGCGGATGCTGGAATGCCCACTTTGAAGAATTTTTTTATCTTTTCGATATCGGGTTTCATGTGATGAAATTTGACTTTCAGACCCACCCTACCTGAGAACATGAGGAACACTGAGTACACCGAGGCTATACCCTGTAAAGACACAGTTGCTATGGCGGCACCACGTATACCCATACTAGGTACCGAATATCCAAAAATCGTTGGAATAGAGAATGTCCAAGGGCCAAAGGTAAGTACATGCCCCGAGCCGAGTATAAGGAATGGGTCGATGATAACGTTGAGCAGGGATGTAGTTATCATTATCTTCATAGGTGTTACATTGTCACCCCAGCCTCTGAGGATGAACATAAAGACGAAGAAAAGGAACATGAACGGCATACCGATGAAGATTATCTGTAGATACTGAGTACCGTAATAGGCGAGTTCCGGTGCATCAGTACCCGTGCCCGTGATCACATCCATTAGATACGGCGTTCCGAAGTAACCGATAAGCCCCAGTAAAGTAGACAATACGATCACGATAAAGTAAAGTTGACCAGCGTACTCCGCTGCCTTGTCGTACCTCTTAGACCCGGTGTATTGTGAGATAAGCGCTAGGGCAGCTACTCCGAAACCTATCTCGATAGACATAACTATGAAGATAACCGTCCATGCTTGGCTTGAGGCAGCTACGGAGAACTTGGCAGCATCCCCTACCTGTCGACCTAGCCAGAATGCGTCTGCAAGGTTATAGAGCGTTCGGAATAAGGTAGCAAGCATTATGGGCCAGCCGAGTTTGAACATAACCAATAGAACGTTACCCTCTAGAATCTCATCCTTGCTGGGTCTTGCCATGACTCCTTTTAAACGACCAAATTTACTTTGGGTTTCATTTTGCGTGCCAGTTAATTCGTCCGTCGGATCAAGGGCCATGAGTAAAAGTTTCGAACGAAACTATCATATATAATAATTTTCTGTCACTTGGTGTTTTGTGTAAAGTATCATGATCATCAAAGTGAGGCGATCGATATATTCCGTAATCTACAACCCTGTTTCAATTCGTTTATACCAGCAGTTCTTAATGTTGCGAGTATTTAATGTCCTTTATGTTCATGCGGATTGCCCCATATTCGAAAATAAAGAAGGGTCGGGGTTGCCCCCTTCGTAGAAAATATCGTTTCCGTCTGGTTTCACGGAGATGGTAGAACCACCCCTAGGTGCTACCCCTCTTCGTAGAGTTGGTAGTACCCTCTGGAGAACAGCATGTAGTCCCGTACGGCGAATACCGGTGCAGGGTTCTGTTCCGGTATCTCGAAGGTGAGTATTATGTACTCTCCGGGTATTATGGTTACCATCTCGTCGTTACCTTCCATCAGGATGTCGGTAACGTCTTCCACGCCGTTGAGCATGGCACTAACGATTGAAGCCTCCTGTACCATCACCGGCCTTGGTGATGAGTTATCCAGCCCGACGAAGTCAACTGAGTGGTTCTGAGT
>JAFDTZ010000019.1 GCA_019594305.1 Thermoplasmata archaeon | reverse complement strand
CAGCGAAGGGCTGGAAGTTGACGATATCGATACACGAATTATTAACATGCACCCTTACTTTGCCGGAACTCTGAGATTTTTGAGAGGTGAGTATTCGGCTGCAGACGAAATATTCAAAAATATATTGAGGGAGGAGCCAGAGTTTGCCGAAGGACATTTTGGCAGAGGCATATCTTTGCTGGGCATGCTTAGATATCAAGAGGCACTTGAGGAGTTAAACGCTGCAATTGTTATGGGCGGTGAAGACCCACTTTATCTTTTTTATTCGGGGTACGCTCTTTACAAGATAGGTAACATAGAAGATGCGAAAAGGCTTTTTACCACGGTTTATAATAAGAGACCGCGATGGGAGAGTAACAACTATTACCGGAATATGTGCGAAAAAGACCGAAGAGATCAGTAGATTTCGTACTTTCCACTCTTGTGTTCGTCCCTCAGGGTGTGATAGTGTCTTGCATTTGCTCTGATGGTTTCAAGTATGGATTCGTCTCCTTCTTTGATCACCTTAGCGGGTATGCCTACGACAACACTCAGATCAGGTATATTCATACCCGACGGCACCAGCGCGTTAGCACCGATAATACAGCCGCTGCCTATTACGGCACCGCTAAGTACGGAAGAATTCATACCTACTATTACCTCGTCACCTATCCTGCAGCCGTGGACCACCGCACCATGACCTATAGATACGTCCTTCCCGATATGGGTTTTGTTATCATAATCAACGTGTATCACTGAGCAGTCCTGTACATTTGAGCCTCTATCGATATAGATATCGTTTTCGTCACCACGTATCACTGCATGATGCCAAACACTGCATCCTTCCTCTAGGGTAACTTTACCGACTATAGTTGAATCCTTTGCGATATAGCAGGATTCTGCGACTTCGATGGACAGTTGAACACCTCCATCAGGCTTCTTTCTTTTCTTTACGTGATACGGAAACCCTTTTTGGGAAGTACCTCAGAATTATGATATCTCCCACTGCGTTAACCCACCTATAGGGGATATTTACACTCCTCGAATCCTCCACAAGTAACGGGTTAGTATCACCTACGAAAACCCCATCAACCTTTGCCTCTTCAAGGTCCATTACCACGTTGTTAACGGTACCTAGGAACATCCCGGTCTTGGTGTAAACCTGAAGCCCAATCATCTCAGATACTTCTTCGAGCATATTAATCAAGTGCCGTATAAGGGCGTGTGTTTAAAATCTTTTTCATTGTGCAGACCTTGAAAACCGTTTTTGTTCAATAAGATAAATTTAAGGAAGAAATATATAGTAGTGTATTAATAGGACCTCGATGTGTGATTGCCCGTTATGCAGTGGAAAAATATCAGACGACAGGTGCGACACCTGCGGATACACTATAGATGATGGTGTTTACGGGGACTGCAGAGATGATAAGCTAGAAAATAAAAAATTTTATACCGATGATACTCGAAAAAAAGAACTGTCTAGAGCCCTTCTCTTACTCAAATCCGCTCAACTCTATGACAGAAACAGACAAGATGTAATATCTACCCTCTCATCATCTCTAACATCACTTCAGATACCGATCCAACTTGAAATGAACACCAACATAATATTGAACGATAAGGAAACAGAAATAATCATCACCGCAGACCAGTTGATCGAGATCTGCGATAAGGATGGTTTTATCACAATTCAGAGACCCGAGATATACCTGCGAATAGGCAACGCATTTTACCTGATGGGAGAAGAAGAAAAGGCTTTGGAATACTTTGAAAAGGTAGCTAGGGACTATCCGCGTAACATCGCCGCCCTGTATAACAGGGCCCTCACTCTTTTCTCACTCGAAAGATATAAACATTCCCTTAAAGTACTCAAGAAGATAGAAAAGATCGATCCTGAGTTCAGGCAAGCACTGTATCTCCGGGAACTAGTAATGCAGATCGGGACCGAGCCATCCTGAAACGATACATTTATACCTGCAAATATTATGTGTTCCAAAGATACGGTGTCAGACGATGGAGTCAGTAGAAGCGAACCCGATACAGTCTAATAAGGATGCGGACAATAGACACTATGTTTTACTCGACGTACTTCTATTACTCTTCTGGTTCTTACTTACGGGCACACTTTTCTCTATGTTCTCTCTTGAAGCCATTTCTCTTCTATCCGTACTCGCTGGAGTGGTTTCCGCTAGTGCGGTAACCCTGACTGTTCACAAATTCGTCATACGGGGAGACATAAGGAACAAAAGTACGCTGTCGGAATATCTCATATCACTGGGACACCTGATCGTACTTATCTTGGATGTTACGATTCAGCTGATGATAGCTAACGCCATAATTTTGTATCAATCTTTATCCATGAGAATCGAGCCGAGGATAGTGGAGGTTAAGGTCGGTCTCGAGTCAGACACCGAGGTAACTCTTATCTCTTCACTCATAACGTTGGTTCCGGGGACCCTAGTAATAGACGTAGAGAAGAGTTCCGGCTGGTATTATCTTTACGTCCATTACTCGTACATGAAAACTGATGACCTTGAGGAGAACATGGACTCAACCATCAAAAGATGGGACCGGCTGATCAGGGGGGTATTTAGGTGAGCTTACTGGCATACATATCAGCCATACTCATTTTCATCGCTTTGATGACTTCCTACAGACTTTTCGTTGGCCCTACTATATATGATAGACTAATATCGCTGAACGTAACGGGAGTCGTATTAACCATCGTCTTCATCATCATGAGCATTGATACAGATATGGGATTCTATGTCGATATCGCTATCTCCTTCACCCTCCTTAACTTCATAGGGACGATAGCCTTCGCAAAGTACCTCGAAGGGGGTGAATTCATATGATATGGGTTCTTGTGTCATACCTGCTGATATCCTTGGGTATCGTAATTCTATTTACAGCTTCAATAGCTATGTACAGATTCCCTGATATATATATGAGACTTCATGCCGGCTCAAAGGCTTCAACAGGCGGAACCCTCACCCTTCTGATCGGTATTCTTATGAGAGGGGTAACCATAGTCGAGGGAGGAAAGATAATCCTGGTTATAGCCCTGGTTATTATCACCGCACCTATCACCGCACATGCCATCGCCAGGGCAGCCCACGTACGAGGGGATAGTGGGGCAACGGTACCCTTTACGGACCACGAAGGTGAGCACAGGGGTGATGTTCCACGGTAACCGAATTGTTCCTGATACTATTTCTCGGTGCTAGCATACTAGTGGTCCTTGAAGATGACCTCATCAACGCTTTGGTGTTCCTTGCCCTCGGATCACTACTACTGATCATGTTGATCTATCTTTACAGAGCTCTTGATGTGGCACTTACCTTTGCCGTGGTCAACAGTGCTGCGACCACCATACTCTTTCTAGTGGTGATAAAGAAATTGGAGGTTAAAAAGTGAAAGCGTCCGGCCTACAAAAGAATATTCTGACCATGGCGCTTTTGTTGATCATAGCGGTCCTTCTGATAAACGGCCTTAGACTGGAACATGAGGATAAAAGGGAATCGTCTCTACACGAGTATTACTTGGAAACCTATGAAGATGCGGGTTCCGTTAATCTGGTTGAAACCATCCTGCTCAACTATCGCGCATACGACACCTTTGGCGAGGTCATGGTACTGTATATAGCTGTCGCGGGTATATTGATACTTGGGGAAGAAGAAAAGGAAGGTGAAAAGAGATGAAATCGCCTATCGTAAAAACCGCCGGGAGGGCACTTACACCCTTCGTTCTGCTCTACGGTGCTTACGTTACACTCTTCGGTGTACTATCACCGGGTGGGGGTTTTCCCGGTGGTGTCATCATGGCCTCGGGAGTTATATTGATACTTGTTTCACACGACAGTGAAAAAATAAAGTCACTTGTAGAGAATATAGAATGGTTCGACACCTTCGGTGCTTTCGCCTTCCTACTGGTGGGGTTGGGCGGCCTATTCCTAAGCGGAGCCTATTTTGCCAATCTATGGCCTCGTTCACCCGTTATGCTGATATTACTAGACATAGTGGTATCCCTGAAGGTTTTTGCCGGTACCGTAGCTCTCTTCGTCTATTTTTTTAAACAGGAGGTGGAACCATCCTCAACGGAATGAACGTGTCGATACTGGTGGTGTTGGTGGGGCTCTACGGCCTCACGAACAACGATAACGCCATCAAACTATTGATGTCTCTTTCCGTTATGGGCAGTGGAGTCATCCTTCTTTTCGTGACGGTAGGCTACATCCCCGGCGGTGAAGCACCCCTGATGACATCACATATATCAACGGTTGACCCACTACCCCATTCGGTTATGATCACATTTATCGTGATCAATTTGGCCACCACCGCGCTAGGTCTGGCATTGATATTCCAGCTGTACAGAAGGTATGGGACGATTAAGGTGTCAGAATACTTCGGAGGTGATGAGAAGCTGTGATGACACACTTGCCCGTATTTTTGGTTGTAACCCCAATAATGAGCGCCCTTTTATTGACCATGTTTTCAAGGTTCATCACACGGAATATCACAAAGGATCTCATCGCCTTTACCGCACTGCTCATACCCCTGCTACTCTTGCTTCTACTGTATCCGAGAATAATGAGTGAACCTATCGTGTATGAGATGGGGGGTTGGCCTCGACCTTACGGGATCGTTCTGGTACTCGACGGACTTTCGGCAACGATGGCACTTATAGTGGGCATGGTTACCGTGCTGGCCTTCGTGTACTCACTGGAAGCAAAGCGCTTACTTCCTGAGGGAAACAGATACAATTTCCTTTTCCTTTTCATGACCGCCGGGCTCTACGGCCTCTTTCTCGCAGGCGACATAGTCAATCGTTATATTTTTTTCGAGCTTACCATAATAAGTACTTATGTCCTTCTGACCTACAAGGGAACAAAAGAATCACTCAGAGCGAGTTTTAATTTTCTAGTCATAGGCTCTGTCGCATCTTTCTTCTTCCTTGCAGCCATAGCACTGCTGTATTTCAACACCGGGCACCTGGATTTTCAGGCCCTGTCCGCGGTGGTGCCGACCCTGCCTGCAAGTACAAAGAACATAATATTCTCATTTCTGTTGATCGCCGTGGGCATGAAGATAGGCCTTATTCCATTCCATACATGGCTGCCAGATGCCCATGTGTCCGCCCCCACGCCCATGACCGCTGTACTGGCGGGTCTCACGGTGAAGACGGGAGTATACATATTGATAAAAACATTTTCACTTGGATTCGATACACCCTTGATACGAAGCATCGTTCTTTTTCTAGCCCTGCTTACGGCCTTAGCGGGTGTAATGATGACACTACGGTACTACGATCTAAAGAAGATATTAGCCTGGCTGACCATCAGTCAGATGGGCATAATCACCGCATCTATCGTTCTTTGGACACCGATGGGTATAGCCGGAGGTATAGCACACATGATCAACCATTCCCTTTTCAAATGCTTGCTTCTACTAATATGCGGAGCCCTTGTATACATCCACGGGACCAGGGACATACGAAAGCTTCCGTTGTTGAAATCCAATATATTGGTCACTATAGGTTTGATAATAGGTATGCTTGCAGTCTTGGGAATTCCCCCTCTGAACGGGTTCTACAGCGGAACCCTCATACTCAAAGCCTCTGCAGCCTACCCGCATGTTTACATTACCATAGTACTTACCCACTTTATAACGGTAATTTCACTGGTAAGGATTTTTTACTTGTCCTCTAAAAAAGCGAAGGATTCTCAGTTACCTGAAAGCATACTTGCCCCCCTGATGGCCCTTGCCGGACTATGTATATTCATAGGGGCTACCTGGTCCCTTTGGATGAAGAATGTTATACTACCCGCGACTTCTGTACTCAAGCCAAATGAGGTACTTACGGTGTCAGGTTCAATGGAAATATCTTACATATACGACTTACACGGTGTGGTTTTTCTGGGTACGACCGCTTTAGGTCTTTTCCTCGGTATTATGTTTGCGCCGAAAATAGCTACATTGAAGTTGAACTGGTCCAAGGGACTTGTCAGTCAGGTGCCTGTAACCGAAGCGGTTAGATACATGATAATCGTACTAGCGGTCGTACTTCTACTTGTATCGATTATATGATCACTCTAGTAGATTTTTCAATACATCTCTCCTTGTATCACTCAGCACCGGTCTTCCCACCCTAGCTTTGTAAAGTTCGTCCATGTTCAGCTCGACCTCTACCGTTTCTTCCTGAAAATAAGGACCTTTAGCCAACAAACTTCCTTTCGGCGAGATCGCCGCATTTCCACCCCAGAATTCCATCTGTTCTTCACGGCCTAACAGGTTAGAGTAGAGTACGAAACAGGTGGTCTCGATGGCCCTTGCAACCATAACATTCTCGAAGAACTCCCTGGTAGATGAAGGTGATGCCGATATACACAAGATTATGTCTGCACCGTTAATTGCATAGTATTTGGTCAGTTCGGGAAAGAAAAGATCATAACAAATGACCACACCTATCTTACCCAGGGGTGTTTCGAATAACGGAAGTTCCGGATCGGAAGAAAAATATCTCTTATCATCGAAAGGTCCGAAATTAGCCAGGTATGTTTTTCGGTAAACATCCATATCTCCGTCGGGTGTACATATAAGGGCGGAGTTGTAGAGTCTGCCGGTGTCGGGGACGGGGCGTTCGGCCATCCCACAGACGATGGTCATGTTGTTATCAACGGCCATTCGAGATATAGCATGTGACGAAGGTCCCGGGACGGTTTCGGCCTCTCTCCAATAACTATCACCTATGTTGTATCCCGTTAGGAACATTTCAGGGAAGACAAGTAGGTCAGTATCCGCATCTGCTGCGGTTTTCTCTATTATCCCTATGTTCTCCCTCTTGCTACCGATCACATGTTTCTTCTGTGCAAGTGTTATCCTCATGTTATCGATAGAGGGATGTTGAAGGATATATTTATCGTTATGGAATGAGAACCTTCCGCCAAAACCTTATATCACCTATGCTATGTAACCATGGTGATAACATGCCGAAGTTGGAGAAAACCCTGTCGAATCTCCTTGAATCCAGTGAGGAACTCACCAGTACTGAAAACCTGATAATGGAGTCCGTCAAGGAATTGATCAAGGAGGAGATAAAAGAACACATCCGCGCGAAGTTGGATGAAAACGAAGAGATAAAAGCAGAATTCAAGAAGGGTGTGGAGATGATGATGGAAGCCAAGGCGAAGGAAGCCTTTTCTTATGCCATCATAGCCAAGGCTAGTGCAGACCTTGGAATGGAACTGATACCCCCCAAATTGAAGAGTGAGATGAAGAAGAAACTAGCTAAGATGCTCGAAGAGGAGATAGGCGAAATACTCGTTTAATTTCATAGAGAAGTGAATTAACCAGTAAATTCTGGCAGACAATAATAAAAAAGCTTTTGCTGTATATGTTCACCTCTAAATCCTTAGTGATATAGCTCGATTCAAAGGCAGAAAATAGCGTCTGACGAAAGCTTTTTTAACATTAGAATATATGGGGGTAATCCCTTAACGAGCACCTGTCAAAAGTTGTTATCTTTGTGGGATGTTTCCACTGGAAATGGAGGGGTCTCGTGGGATGGATCACTCAAAGGAGATATACGTACATGATCGAAAGCATATTCAGTAGTCACATACAATCAAAATCGATATTCAAAGGCGATAGAGATATCCTCCGCCCATCATACATACCGGAAGAGTTACCACACCGTGAAGAGTACATAGACTCTCTTGCTTCAATAATGGTCACCGCACTAAGGGGAGACCGCCCGTCGAATGTATTGATTTTCGGAAAGACTGGAACCGGAAAAACCGCAGTTGTACGGTATCTCGAGAGGGAAGTCGAACGTTTAAAGAAAGAGAACAACAGTGAGTTGGACCCGAACTTCGATGATTATAATGTTCACCGAGTAGAATATGTATACATTAACTGTGAAGTTGTGGACACACACTATGGCGTGATGAAGAACATAGGTAACAAATTCATACATAACTGGAGCGAACAGATACCGTTCACAGGATGGCCCATGGAAAAGGTGTACGATGCATTAAAGGAAAGGATAGACGAAGAACCGAGAGTGGTAGTTATTATCCTGGACGAACTGGACAAGTTGATCTCAAAAAGCGGAGATGCCGTACTTTACCACCTGTCTAAGATAAACTCAGAATTGAAACAGAGTAAAGTAAGCCTGATAGGTATCTCTAACAGCTTAAAATTCACTGAATTTCTAGACCCAAGGGTGAAGAGCAGGCTTGGCGAAGAGAAAATGATCTTTCCACCATACAACGCAGATCAATTGAAGGACATACTGGGGGAAAGGGTAAAGAGGGCCTTCGAAAGCGATACGATAATGGACGAGGATGTGATATCTTTATGCTCGGCTCTGGCTGCACAAGAGCACGGTGATGCCAGGAGGGCACTTGACCTACTCAGGATATCAACTGAGATAGCTGAGAGGGAGAGGAAATCCCAGGTGACCACGAATCACGTATACAAGGCAAAGAACAAGATAGAGCAGGACTGCGTCAGGGAGGCGGTAATGACCCTACCGACCCATTCTAAATTGGTCATGTACTCAATATTACTCAGTTCCAAAAACGGCAATGAGAAATTAACAACAGGGGAAGTCTACGCCGGTTACGAAGAGTTATGTGGTAAATCCGGACTGGACTCGCTGACCCAAAGGAGGATAGCCGATCTTATATCTGAACTTGATATGCTGGGGCTGATCCATGCGAGAGTTAAATCCTTCGGAAGGAGGGGAAGGACAAGAGAGATTCAAGCAAGCGTTCCTCGCCTCGAAACCATACGGTCCATAGAAGAGGATGATAGTATCGTCCCGGTAAATGAGCTAAGGTCGGTTATACAAACCCAAACTAGACTTATGTGATGGGAGGAGGAACCGATTCTTCCTCTAACTCTTCAGAATCTTCTTCGGATTCATCTTCATCGTTATCTTTAGGGAATATTTGATCTTTGATCCCTTCTATCAAAAAAGGAAGTACAACAATAACCGCTATGGATATAAGTAAAGATACTACGCTGTTACTTGGCACATCTTCTGTCCTACCCATAAGAGATAATTTCAATATGCCGAACCACGGTAGTTCGCCTCTTGCCTTTCCTTCCACCCATTCTCCCTTTACCGGAGCGGGACAGATACTACCGAATAACTGGTCGTACCTTCCTTCGGTGGGCGTGATGTTGTTGTCGCCCATAGTTATGAATCCTGAGTGCTCATAGTTGAGGAGATTGCCCAGGTTTATAGTTACATTAACATCGCTATGTCCATAATTGATTATGCTCAATGTAGAGTCAAGACCCCACCAACGATCCTCACCTTGTGGGGACCACCAGTCCGTCCCAAATTCGAGATTACTTAAAGAGGGAACGTCGAAAGAGCGAGAAGTACTGTTGTACTCTATGTACACAATGGGTCGGTGTATAATAGGTGTACGTTGGTCACTGCCCATGGGGCGGTAAATGATCACATCTCCGTACTGCCCGTAAGTTGAATGGCTCGAAGCTCTACCCTCCACATAAGTAACGATATCATTATATGATGTCTGTTTTACAACCACTATATCGCCAGTATCTATTACACCCAGTTGACTGGCCTCCGAATGGCTCATGCTAGATGATTCAACCACAACCATAGGGGGCCATCTACCGCTGTATATAAAAAGTGAACCAAGAACTATGAACAAAACGAACAGTGCGAATGCGAAATCTTTGCCCAAAGAGATAGCTTCTTTTTTGATATCTGCCATATTATATCTCTAAAAGGACAGGTTAGATTAAGTCTTTTTCTCCGGTAAGAAGCCAGTTTTTATTAACTCCAGAGATACCTTTTCCACACCTTTTTGAATATCTTCTATGGTTTTTCCGCCTGTGCAAACAACTTTTCCGGAGCCAAAAAATAGCATCACGAGTTTTGGCTCTGCCATCCTGAACACCAGCCCGGGGAATTGCTCGGGTTCGTATTCGATTCTTTCCAATCCCAAAGAGATAGCCACGGAGTTGAGGTTAAGTGTATGACCTAGATCCGTTGTTGCCACTATGTTCTGAACCTCCACTATGGGGACGTCCAATACTGACAATCCATTTTCGGTGAGGATTTCTTTTAAATAATCAACAGTACTATATATTTCAGGCACCTCTGTTGCTCCGGTACAAACCATCTTGCCGCTTCGAAATATCAATACTGATGTACCCAGCTCTTCAGTTCTGATTCTAAATATTACCCCGCGGAACTTTTCGGGGTCATACTCGGAACCGTCTAGAATTCTATGCACCTCGTCAAGGTCGAAGGTTTCTCCGAGAGTTGCAGATGCGACCACGTTTTCTACTTTTATATCCGCCATGTTTGTTTCCCTCCGTGGGAAATTTTCTTGTGGCCTAGAGGCCCTACGGGCGCCTAGGTTTTTTCCACTGTTCATTTACTGTGGAGAATTAAGTTATCCGCTCACCATTAATAAATGTTCTTATGTTTTTCTTTTAAAAGAATCAGCGGATACGCTGTAATTTCCCTACGTAAGGTTTCAATATCTCCAGATGCCTTTTCTCGTAACCTATCAGTTCCAAAAAGGTATGGTAGAATTCATCGGGATCCTCACCCTTCCAGATACCTTCGATGAACTCTCTCGAGGTACAATCGTGGAGCTTTGTGTATATATCCAGGGCTAGGGTATCATTTCGTGCTATCTCGCTGAGTATCTCCTCGTCTATCAAGCTTCGCTTAATCTTTAATGATTGTCTTCCCTTAATACTCTCCTTGAGACTGTCCAAATCTAATCCCTCTACATTCTCGATCAGCCTTTTCAGCATTATCTTGTGCTTCTCGGAATCGTGTGCCAGCTTGAATAAGATATCACGATATTTTTCGTCCACGGATGCGAAGGCATCCCAGAGAGACATCTGTTCAAACTCTTCCTCTATCCAGTACACCCTGGAGAGGAGTGACTCCAGTTCCTCGATATCTTCTATCACTACATCGTGCATGTATGTAATAGGTATCAGACGGTATATATATATTTTGTTTAGAACGGTTGACACACTTTGATATATTGATAACTTTTCTAGTTCGAAGAAATTTATATATTAGGTGATGATGTTCTTGATCAAATGATGGTATGAGCGATAATAAGGACGAAAAGATTGACCAAAAGAAAACCCCGGGATACCTTGACCACGCAGGATTTTATTCCAGGTATCTCGCTTTCAGGATCGACATCCTGCCCAGCGTCCTCATCATGGCGCCTTTATTGATACTGATATTGTTTTACTTACCCCGCTACGTTTCAGCCGACGATAATTGTTTTCTCTTTTTCTTCCTTCTAATAATGGGTTTAGCCATGTCTGAATTGCTTTACTTTACGATACTCGAATCGGTGTGGAACACCGTGGGAAAAAGCATCGCCGGTATAAAGGTGGTAAATTTCCATGGTAAACGGATAACCTGGAAACAAGCATTGAAACGAAATATCGAGCGCATCATATGGGCCATACCATTATTTGGACAAATATTTATGTATCTCAGCGTCGGTTTGATAAAAACCGAAGACCAGCGTTTCGGTGACGGATGGGCGAACACTTACGTGGTGAGTAAAGAACAGGTGCCGTCGGAAGAGGTGATCGATCAAATCAAAGGCTATGAAAATTACGAAAGATATCGGGGTTTATGAATGTAAGAACTTTTTACCCTAAATATTACTATCCGTAGAGTGAACAACAGCCGGCGTACCATTTTACATCGTGATGCTCCTCCGCCCATTCAACCGTTGTTCTTCCGGGCATAGCTATACCATCGATCCCTATCTTCAAAGCGGCTATCTCTAACCCTACCCTTCCCCTTTCCCTCATACAGCCTAGAATTATTTTACCTTGGATAACATCTCGTGCATACTCTAAAACCGAGAGTATATCTTCCTTTGATACGCTTTTACCGAAGGTATTTGAAGGTATTAGGGAATTGATTATCAATCGGTCTGTGTTCGATACTATGTCAACCCCATGGTACTCCCCCTTTATGTTCCCATGGTGCAAACCAACTGTTATGTGGGGGACAACACGTATCCCGCAAGATAGCAATGCTTTGTATCCCTGAAGTATCTCTTCGACGCCTATATTCAGCCCGTAGACACGTGATATAGTATCCGAACTACCTATTATATCGTAGGAGACCACATCTATTCCCGTATCTGCTAGGTCGTTCGCGTCCTTCTCGTCTATCCAACCGGTGTGTACATTTATACGTAGGTCGGTTCGATCCTTTATAGTTCGTATAACATCCATGTACTCGTTTAATGGTACCCGTCCGTAACCGTCGCAGCCACCGCTGAGAAGGAATCCCCCTATGCCTTCTTTCATGAATTCACATGCTACTGAATAGAGTTCATCCGGATTTTCAACCGACGTCATACCCTTTAGATATCTGCCCCGGCAGTGCAGGCAATTGAGTTGACATACATTCCCGGTAACCGAAACGGTGGCAAAATTCCTTCCGGGTCGAAAGAAGTCCATGCAACCTTTAAGGTTGGATCGGATAAAAAGATTTTCAGAAGATATAGTACGAAAAAATCATATGATAGTGTGTGTTTTACGTATGGATGAACAGACCTAATGTTGATGAATATTTCATGGCCATGGCATCCCTAGCTTCAGAGCGTTCTACATGTTTAAGACGTAAAGTGGGCGCTGTAATAGTTAAAGATAAACAGGTTATCAGCACCGGATACAACGGTGCACCAAAGGACCTTCCACATTGCAGTGAAGTCGGTTGTCTCAGGGAAAACATGGGTGCCGACTCGGGTACTCGACACGAGCTTTGCAGGGGTGTCCATGCGGAGCAGAACGCGGTCATACAGGCGGCGGTGTTCGGGGTGAGTGTTAAGGATGGTACGCTGTACACGACACACCATCCGTGCGTACTTTGCGTTAAGATAGTTATAAACGCGGGCATGGAAAGGATAGTTTACAAGGAGGGATATCCTGATGAACTCGCGAAAAAAATGATCATGGAGAGCGGTATCATTATAGAAAGGTTCACAGGACAAGATTATTATGATAAATAGTGTACGTGAAAAGTATAACGAAAAATAGTAAAAACGGGAATGGGTTTAAAGGCTGAGTGCGTCAACCGGGCATATGTCCACACAGTTCCCGCAGTCGATACAAGTATCTCCATCTATGACAGCTATATCGTTTACTGCGATAGCATCAACCGGGCATTCAGGTTCGCATTGTCCGCAGCCTATGCAGGCATCTTCGACAACATTTACTACCATTTTACCACGTAGGTGCGGAGTATGTAGGTGTATAAAATATTTATGTTTCCACACTACACTTCTATATCTAAGCTGAGCTCCTCCACCAGCTCCTTGTACCTGTTTCTCACGGTTACCTCTGTGACTGCTGCAACCTCGGCAACTTCACGCTGGGTACGCCTCTTGTTCTCCTGTATCGATGCGATGTAGATGGCGGCAGCGGCTAAACCTGTGGGTCCTTTGCCGGAAACCAGCTCTTTCTCTTCGGCCCTCTTTATTATGTTCTCCGCTACTTTCTTTACCTTACCGCTAAGGCTGAGCTCGCTACAGAATCTTCCCAGATACTCCTCCGGACGAGTCGGTTTTAATTTCAACACCAGTTCTCTGCTGAGGAATCTGTATGTCCTTCCTATCTCCTTTCGATCGGAAGATGTTGAATCTGCTATCTCATCCAGTGTCCTGGGAACACCTGCCTTTCTGCAAGCTGCGTACAGGGAAGCCGCCACAACGCTGTTAATACTTCGGCCGCGTATAAGGTTCTTCTTAACCGCCTTACGGTATACAACGGCAGCACTTTCACGTATATTATTCGGCAGCCCCATCGTAGACGCCATCCTGTCAAGTTCTTGTAGTGCGTATGCAAGGTTTCTCTCAGTGGCATCAGATACACGTATCCTCCGCTGCCACTTTCTTAATCGGTATATCTGTGCCTTCTTCTTGCTTGGAATAGCCCTACCATAGGAATCACGGTTAGAACGGTCTATACCCGTTGAAAGTCCTCTATCATGAACCATCTCTGTCATGGGGGCTCCTGTTCTAGCCCTGCTTTCTTCCTGTTGCATGTCAAATGAACGCCACTCCGGTCCGGAGTCAACGTAATGATCATCCACAACCAGACCGCAATCTTCACAGATAAGTTCTCCCCTGCCATAATCCTGTGCTAGGTGTCTACTCCCACATTCCGGACATTCTATTACTCTTTCTATCCTCTCTTCTTCTTTCTGCTCTTCGTCGGCTTCAACCATGTTTACTCCACCTCTATATACACCTCTCGCCCCACCAACGAGAGAGGATTTTTAGGCATACCATGCATCTTTATTACGGTGTACGGTTTGTCCACGGGGCCTAAGAGTGAAACTACTTTCCCTATTTTCTTTCTTCGATTATCTATTACGGGACTATCTAAGGGAACGGGGCGTGGGAATCGGCCGATAATCAAGCCTCTGCCGGGTAGATTCACGATATTTCCTTCTATCCTCAATATAAAATCCTCCGAGAGTGGGGACAAGGAGCATGTTCTTTCAACGATTTACTACTACTAGGCATATTAAGTATTTAAAGGTTTCGTAAAACTTATTATTTAAAACTTTTAACTCCAAAATAAACCTTTCTAAAACAAGATCGATAACAAATGTGATATAGGGTTACCGATAACAAAGGATAAAACAAATCCGATGCACATAGGGACGATAAATGGTATCTTCGGGGTTACCCAAACACGTTTTCTTCCCATTCGCTTGAGAGATTCGATCATCTCTTCTTCATCGCCCCTAGGGAACAGCCTGATTGTCAGTTTACCCTTTTCATCGAAGCGCTCCATGGGCCACACGAAGGAATCTGCAATACCCTCGATGTTCTTACGATAACCGAATAGCATCTGTGGTAATCCGGTATCTCCATTTTTCAGGTTCAACACAAGATAAACCAAGGGAATAACGAGTAATATAAGGCATGAATTCAACAGTATTAAAAATGTAAAGGGAAAAAGTACCTCCATGAGTTTGACGTGTTCCATGGAAAGACTTCCATGGGTGAAACCTGGAATATTCGGATAAAAGGGCACGAGTATCGCCAGTACAAGCACTGCCTTGGCGTCCGCGCCACCGTAGATTAAACCGATATAATAGAATACAAACGCGAGTACCATCATAACGGGTATAGTGAAAAGGGACCAGAAGAATATGTCTTCCCCGATGGTGTGTATCTGATAAGACACGGTAAATACGGGAAGTAACAACCAGCCGAGAACGGGTATGTTCAGCTTTCCTTCTGAGTATAGTTCGGGTATCTCGAAGAGTGCTTCGGAGAGCAATACCACTATGGGAACGAAAATAAGATAATAGGTCCACCCTGCATCCATGATGAAAAGTTGTATGGTGAGTAAGATCGATGCTACTGCGCCCATTGCGATCCAAACATTATCGCTGACACGTCTCGTCTTCAAGTCGCTTATAGACGCTATCGACAAAAAAGAAAGGCCTATAACGAACCTTGCAGCGGAGATGTACCACATGAGATCCTATTCCTGATAGATTATACGCAGTGACAGGTCCACCGAGGGGACGGAGTGGGTGATGGAGCCGCATGAGATCACATCCGCGTACGGTGCATATTCAACGATATTCTTCTCGTCTATATTGCCGGATATCTCGACAATTATTTCCCTATCTATCTCCTTTATCTTGTTGAAGGCTCTCCCGGACTCGGAAGGAGTCATATTGTCCAACATTATTATATCCGCACCGAGTTCCGCTGCTTTCACTGCATCATCCAGTGAAGATACCTCTACCTCTATTTTTTTGTACAGTGATGTTTTCTTGGCTCTGCCTATGATCTCCTCCAACCCGACGGCGGTGATGTGGTTATCCTTTATCAGGAACATATCGTCCAACCTATATCGGTGGGTGTCACCCCCACCCTCGTAGACCGCTTTCTTTTCAAAATAACGGAAGCCGGGTGTTGTTTTACGAGTGGCGGCCACCTTGGTTTCTCCGGCTAGTTCCGACAGATTTTTTACCGCCGTAGCGATACCGGACATCCTCATCAATATATTGAGTGCCAGCCTCTCTCCTGTTAAAACAGCATATGCTGAGCCTTTGACCTCCATTATGATATCGCCGGCCTTCACGAAGTCACCGGGACTGTACTCCGATACCCACGAGGCTCCTGTCTCTTCGAATACCATACCGGCCTCCTGGATACCGCTAACCACAAAGTCCTCCTTGGCTATTATCTCGCCACGTAAATCAACTAACTCACTTATCAGTTCGGTAGTTATATCACCGTAACCTATATCCTCTCTGAGGAATCTGCGTATCTCATCTCTCGCGTAACAGCCCGTCATCGGCCTCACAGCTCCAGTACCTCTCCTTCCTTTGGTATATGAACGTTAAATTCCGACAGGTCTTCCGCCACGAGTTCACGGGCGTCTCCGTGCATCAACACTATATTTTCCGGGTCGCACCCTCTGGCGAACTCCAGCAGTTCTGAATGTCCTGCGTGAGCGGAAAAGTCGAAGCGTTTTACCTTGCATTCAACTGGTATTGTCGCGCCCCTATCCTGTATCATACCACGTTCAAGGAGCATATCTCCACTTGTCCCCGGGACCTGATAGCCGGTGAGCAATATGGAACTGCGGTCGTCTCTTCTCTTGTTCTGTATGTAACTCAATACTGGCCCGCCCTCTATCATACCACTGGTAGAGACAATCACATCGGCCTCCATAGCCTTCTTTCTCATATTGTGTGAACGTACCTCGTTAGCATTACCTACGGCGTCCCGCAGTGCTTTGGGAGATCGGATGAACCCCTTGTGATTCATGTAAATTCTGTTTACCGTTCTACCCATACCATCGAACCATACATTATAGTCTCTGTCGTTTAGCAGCATGAGTATCTCCTGGGTACGTCCTACTGCAAAAACTGGGACGATCGCTTGTCCTCCGTTATTCAGGGTATCGTCTATAGTATCAAGGAACTCTTCTTCTGTCTCGATTCTGTCCGGGTGGTCCTCCCCGCCGTAGGTAGATTCGAGTATGAGTGTGTCACACTTTACCGGGTGTGCGCCCCATTGTAGCCTCGTATTAGACGTGTTTATATCACCGGTAAAGAGGGTTGTATCGTCACCTCTGAGTTCGAACATGGTTGATCCGGGTATATGCCCGGCCGAATGTATCTCTATCTCCATACCGCCTACGTCTCTCTTTGAATTATAACCCACCATGTCGAAAGCGGTTTTTGTTCTTTTGATATCTGATTTATCGTAATATTTCGGATATCCTTCTATATCCGCTATCTTGAGACTGTCATAAAGGAGTAGTTCCGCAACTTCAATTGTAGGGTGGGTTGCAAGTATTCTAATGTCGTAAGACCTTACAAGAGTGGGTATCATCCCACAGTGATCTAGATGTGAATGCGAAAGCATCGCAAAATCTGCCATTGGAGGTCTCATTGGATATTCGGGGGGGTTTGCTGGCAGCATACCGTGGTCGAAGATAAAAGTACTCCCTTTGTTCTCCATCACCATGGAAAGGGGACCGACTTCGCTAACACCGCCTAGGAATGTTAATTTCATGATTATTCAACACCTTTTTTTTATATATTATTTAACGCTTAGGATAAGGGGTCATATATATTGCTTTGTCTCACTTCGTATAATATGCCTCATATCATGTTTAGTTTGAAGATATTTACCCCGTCCTTGTATATATATATAACCCCTTCGGAAGAGACAACTACCGAGATAGCCTTTGTCTTTGAGGATATGTAGGCCGCCGCAAGATGTCTGCCGCCAAGACCGTGTTTTATGGTTATCTCGTTCATCTTGTTGAACATCACATATCTGCCCGCCGATATCGGGCTACCGTCTTTATCGAATAGTATAGCCCCGTCGAGCATGGAATACTCCTTTATTGTACTCCAGTTATCCCTGTCCAATATGTTGAGTTCCCGGGGGGTGCATCCGGCAAGGGGATTTTTTATCATCTCCCGGGTATGGCTCATCACGTTATTAACGTCACCCAGTATAAGGAGTCCCCCCAGGGGTAAGCCTTCCTTACCCTCACGAACTATCATAGTACTTATCTTGAATACCGCCTCTAAGATCCTTACGTCTATCCTATCTCGTAGCTTTTCCGTCAGACTTATAATGCCTATGTCTTTCATATCGAACAATAAAACAGTCTCGAAAACACTCGAAATAACGAACAAAACCTTGTCGGTACTGGAGAGCAGTCCTTCGGCGTAGCAGGTGAGTACCACTTCCTTGGCCTCATCCAATACGTTGAATCCTGTTGGAGGCGAATAATGTGTTTTTCTGATATGTATATTACCCCTGGACAATAGGGAGGAGATAGGTGGTTTATTGGTGGCTATGATTATAGGTACGTGATCGATATTTTTTGATATCTCCTCCATGAAATCCCTTGAATCAGTGTAGATAAGAATCTTGGTGGGTTCGAAATCCCGATATATCCCTATTATGTGATCCGCTAGAGTGTCCATTTGTATAGGCATAAAGTAGGTTCGTTTTATGCTTTTCGTGACGATGGTATCTGATATTCGAATAGGTCCTTCGGTATTGTACTGTTCTCGAATACCTCTCTAGCTTCCTTCTCGAGTGCCGCCGCATTCTCGTATCTGGGGCTGATATGAACTATAAAGAGTTTATTTACCCTTGCCTTTGCTGCGGTTTGTGCGGCGTGTTTCACTGAAGAATGGCCTCTTTCAAGTGCTATGTCTGACATGGCTGATTCCAAGGTACCTTCGTGTATGAGTACGTCCGCTTCCGTTGCAGCGTCCATGATATCCACCGAAGGTCTCGTGTCACCGGAACACACTATCGTTCTTCCCCTCCTTGGCGGCCCCAATATGTCGTCGGGACCTATCTTTTTACCGTCTACCTCCACCGTTTGTCCTCTTTGTATCCTACTGAAGAGAGGGCCTTCGGGTACCCCCATGGCTAGGGCTTTAGGTTTATCGAATCGTCCTGGTCTGTCCTTTTCCTTTAGTACATAAGCGAGTGCGGGTACGTTGTGATCCGACTTCACGGTTCTGACGGAGATCCTTTTAAAATCAAGTACCGCCCCCGGATGTAGGTCGTGCGCACGCACCTCGAAATTCGGGTTGAAGTAACCCAGTCTGGTCAGTATATTAAGCAGTTTTACGGTTCCCGTGGGTCCGTAGACCTCCAGAGTCTCTTCTCTTTCGTTGAGCTTCATACTCTGTATCAACCCCGGAAGACCTAGAAAATGATCGCCGTGAAAGTGCGTAAGAAAGACCTTTTTGACGTCCATAAAGGAGAGTGAAGAGCGCATCATCTGTCTTTGGGTTCCCTCGCCGCAGTCCAGTAGGTAAATGTCACCGTGATGTTCGAGGGCAATGGAAGATACATTCCGTCCGGGTGAGGGGTAGCTGCCCCCCGTACCCAAGAATACCAACTTCATGTTTGATTTCAAACGTCCGACGGTATAAATCTTTTTGCCCGACATCGATGGCTGTTTAGGCTGGGGTTCATGTTACATCGCTTCGCTCCGGATCCACATATTTTACTATAGGTTGTTCTTCATCCGGTTTCTTGGGTCGTTTTTCCAACAGTACGTATGCTGTGATCAGAACTGCCGTTGCCAATACAAACAGAGACCAATTATTGGACCAAAATGTTTCCACTTTAACCGTGGTAGGGTCTGAGGTGACTTCTTCGTAAGTGGCAGTTATATCGTAAAATCCCGTATTCTCCTTATCAAAAACTCCGTTTTCATCGGCGTTGTACCAGATGAAATCCGTTACATTGTCGGTTATCAAGTTACCGAACCGATCGTATGCGGCAGCGGTAAATTTTATCGTTTCACCCTTTACAATAGTTAGATCGCCTTGAGGGTCTATAATGACCGTTTTAGTACTTGCGGGTTTAACCACAAGTGTAGCCGTACCTTCAGCGTTCTCATACCGTCCTGTAACGTTCCAAGTACCCGCAAATTCCGAGGAATATTCGTTTTTCGACCAAAAACCACCGGCATCGACAGACCATTCGGTAAATTTAGATACGTCTCGTATCTCGTTACCATATTTATCATGTAGTGTAGCTGCATAGGTGATGTTATCACCCGCAGTAATGGTTATTTCCTCTGGTACGACCTTTATATAATCCATTTCCCCGTGTATAACGTAAAACAAATTGGTGTTTGTGACGTCGTTAAGTGTGGTAAAAGCTGTATAACTTCCCGCTTTTGTGAGATTAAAAGTTTCCAACTGTAATACGGCATGACCGGCATTAAACATCGCGTTCATCGAGACTTCCTTATCATCTATCTCTACGGTCACGTCGAATTCACCATTCAAAAATTCGCCATCCGTATCCATAGCATGTATGATCAATATCTCAGGATGATCGCCTGCAACCATATTTTTTATCAAAGAAAAAAAACTACCGGCCGCCGGAGGGTGTTCAAAATGTGGGTTCGTCCACGGGTATCTATCTTTGTTCCACCAGTAATGCGGATATATATCGTAAGGTACATCACCAATACCATCACCCCTGTCTTTTCCTTCATAGTCAGACCAGTAATTACCTCCCTTGCCACCTTCAGCAGGATCACCGGCATCCCAATAATGTCTATCTATACCTTGTGCTTGAGATTCATTATAGATGAAAAGATTATGATAGATGAGGTTTTCAGTCCCTCTTACACTGATACCGTAACCGGTATTAAATGCTATAGTGTTATTAACTATTTGGTTATCCGTACTGATAGATGAGATATAAATCCCGTATCCATTATTCGATGTTACAGTGTTATGAACTATGGTGTTGTGCATGCTTAAATGGGAGAGATGGATGCCTGATTTATTATTAAATGTAACAGTGTTGTTGACTATAGTGTTGTACATATTGGACGTGAATATGTAAAAGGAGGTGAGGCGAATGCCATACTGATTCCGTGATACAACGTTGCTAGATATGGTGTTATTGTTGGACGAAGTAAGTTGAATTCCTTCCTTGTTGTCAATTGCGATATTATTTCGAATGTTGCAGAAAGTCGAGAATCCGACTGAAACACCCGTAGTCACTCTGATAAAGTTCTGGCCTTCAACTACTACGTTGGTACAGTTAGCCAATATCACCTGACCCGCGCCTTCCGGAACAGTTCCTCCGATCCGATTATTCCAGTAGTAAACGGGTTTACCGTTTACCATGTTCGAAGTATCGATTGTGTGTGTGTTCCAATGAATCAACTCAAAACCATTGATTGATATACCACTTTTGTCCATATGGTTGTTAAATAAAGTGCTTTTACTGGATAGCTCTAGGAATATACCTTGATAATCGTTAGATGACACGGTGTTTTCCGAAACGGTATTGTTGTCGGATCTGTATAAATAAATGCTCCATTCGAAGCTGTTTGATACTACATTACCGGAAACATTGTTGTGGTTACTGTTATCCCATATGAGGATCCCGTGATCATGGTTTTGTGATAGGATGTTACCTGAGACGATATTACCGTCTGAGCGCCATAGAAATATCCCTATACCCCGATTGTTCGAGAACGTACTATCTGTAATACTGTTATTGTTAGAACGGTATAAGTTGATGCCGTCTATTTTGTTGTGTGATGCAATGTTATTAGTTATTTCGTTACCATGAGAATATCCAAGTTGAATGCCTACACTTGCGTTGCTGAAAATAAGATTTTTTATGTATATATCGGTACAATTTGCAAGGAGCACCTGACCCGCATCGCCTGGTACGGTGCCACCGGAACGGTCCTTCCAGTAATAGATCGGTTTCCCGTTAATAGTATTGGATGTGTCTATCACGTGTGTGTTCCATCGCTGCAGGGTATTTCCTTCGATAAAAACGCCGCTGTTTTCCATCGTGTTATCGGTAAGTGTTTGATTACACTCGACCGACCGTAGGGAGGTCATATACCCACAGCCTTGGCTGTGGGATTCGGCTACTCAACTGAAAAGGTCAAAATTTTTGCGCGCTCCAAAGATTATTAGTATGACCAGTCAAATAACGTAGGAGAAGCGAATTACCATATAGTATTTTGCCCGAAGTACAGACATAAAATTTTTGGATACTAT
>JAFDTZ010000085.1 GCA_019594305.1 Thermoplasmata archaeon | reverse complement strand
CTTTGGTGGTACTGCGAGACCTGGAACACCGGATGTGGATTATGTTCAATCAGTGATGCTGATGACAGATGGTGACGATGCGCATTGGTCGTTCGAAGAGGGGAGCAGGATATATGCTCCCGGATGTATGCGTGGAGTGGGCCCAAATGACCATACATGGGGTGTTGCAGGTGGTCACCAATGGGGTGACGGCATACACGATTATATTAACCAAGGAGGTTCCGGTAACGATGTACTACGTTGGTTAAACTGGGATAATGTAGACTGGATAGGTTTATGGTACCAGAGTTCATCTCGGTCTACAGAACGACATGCTCTGGTCAACGCTCCGCTGCTTGCTTTCACCGTTGGTTTGGGTATAGAACCTCAGAGTACTCGAGATGATGCCGATGGATATATGCCTCCCGGACACGCAGACTTCCCATTCACTTCCGAATTCCAACTGATCGAGATCGCCGAATCCACAGGTGGTAGCTACTTCTACGCACCTGATTCTGACGAACTTGAATCTATCTTCGAGGAGATATTCGAGCGAGCGGCAAAACAGGCCAAGGAGGGAAACGTAACCTCGATGCCGGGTGATGATATGATATCCAGCGATGAGAACAACGATATACTGGATGACCCGGAACTTCCCGTGGTCGGATGGAACTACAACAAAACAGCTGTCACACCGACCTTCGACCTGACCGGGTACTCCACCGCAAGACTCACCTTCTGGCACAAGTACAAGATCGTGCCCGGTATGAACGGTGCATTCTTGCAGGTGGGTTTCAACGACGAGAACGGCGACTGGGCGTGGAAGTACGTGATACCCACTCACGGTTCCTACACAGGTAACATGAACATGTCGGACGAACGGCGTGATGACTTCGGCCGTAGGATGGACTGGGCCTGGAACGGCGTCAGCGGAGGCGGCAGCTTCGGCTGGAGCCATGTGCAGGTGAATATTCTGCCGTATATCGATGGCGTCGGCGGCTCACGTGAAAACGTACGTGTTAGATTCAACTATACACAGTACGGCGGCGGTACGGGCTACGGCTGGTTCCTGGATGACGTTAAATTGGTGGTTTCCAGGATACCCGGTGCGGAGATAACACCCGATATGAAAGACGTCTGGAGACAGGTAACCACTATCGGCGCCGATGGACAGGAGACCATCGCATGGTGGAACGGTCAAGGTGAGTACGATGAAGGCGATCCCTGGTTCCTCAAGGGTATCGACAACAGCCTGATCACCACACCGATAGACCTCACTAACGCGTTAACAGCCAATCTTTCAGCCCACTTCAAGTTCAATATCAACACCGCCGCAGGCGCTCCACCCGACGGCTTCAGGGTGGAGGTGACCACCGACGGAGGTATTACATGGGGAGATATCAACCTGGGCGTACGTACGGCGTCAGGTGTTTCAGGCACCGGCGGTGATGCAGGCCCACCTATAGGTAACGGTTGGACACGTGCGGAAGACCTTACTAACAGGCTTAACGTTGACCTGTCAGATTTCGCAGGAAGAGTTATACGGCTTCGGTTCAGAGTATTTACCACTAGTCATCCTAACTACGATCATTACGAGGATAACACTGTCGGTTTCGGTGGTTTCTACGTGGACAACGTGATAGTAAGAGGTAGAACGATACAGGAGGGCTAAACATGATGAAAAAGAAAGATAGGATAATAAGAAAAGACGAGCGCGGTGTTTCGGAAGTAGTCGGCAGTATACTCACCCTCGCGGTGACGGTGATTATCTTCACAGGTATATTCTGGGGGGTCCAGAACATAGAACCTCCCGAAGAACAGAGTTACATGAAGTTCTCTACCGAGATATATATGGATGCAAACGATCACGTTTATATAAATATCACCAACATGGGCGGAGGTATCTTGAGGGAGTACAACACGAGAATATACCTATTCGTCAATCATACCGAGAGGAACGACGTGGGATTCGACGACGATTCCTACGGTAACGATCTGGCTAACGGTAGATGGGACATGAGCGAAACATTAAATCTAGAATATGATAACTCTACGCAGGTAGGCCGGGCCTTCAGCGACCCCGATGCAACAGTCGCCGTAATGATATACGACGATGCGATCAACCAGCGTGTATACAATGAAGAGATAAAGAGCATCGACAAACACCCTCCCTTTGTGAGAGAGCTCGGAGTACTGTACCCGCAAGACTATCTTAATTATGCAATGCCGGGAGACACAGTGGATCTATACGTAGATTTAGTGGATAAAGATACTTACAACCTGGATGATATCAACGTGACGGTGGATATCTCTCCACTGGATGGGCACGATGGTACACATGAAATGGAGCGTTTAACCAATAAACCTCTAAAGATAAACAGGTATATCTACAGAGGAGTAACCATAGAACGAACCCAGGAGGATGGAAATTACCTACTTCCAATCGTGGCTTCTGATCGCTTCAGGAGCGAATATAATTACTCAATATCCCTTAACGTAGGTACCTCACCCGGATGGGATGAAGATGCCACCCTACGTATACAAAGGATAGAATTTAACCCCGTATCTCCCGTTAACGGGCAGCCGGTCTATGTAAGAGCGGTTATCAATAATATGGGCGGTACTTCCACTTTAGCCGATGTTACATTTAGGGACTACGGGCCCGATGGAAATATATCTCATACCGCTACTCCTGATAACCCGGTACGTTTCCCGGCGGGAGGCGGTGTTGATATAGAACTAAACTGGAATGTCCACAGGGCCGGTATACACAATATAACCATAACCGCCGAGTACAATGACAGAGAAGTAACTGCCTACAAACATCTCGTTGTACGGCCTAACATATTGATAGTAGACAACGACCAGGTAGGAGATGGTTTCCACGGCGACGACACCTCCCTAATGATCAGGGCCTTGGATTCCGCAGGCTTTGATGCACATCGTATGATAGTCACAAGCTTTAATCGACCGAGATATAACGATGGAACCTATCCTATGAAGGATTACGATATAGTGATATGGATGACAGGTACAGAGACCGTCAACACCATTACGGAAGAAGATAGGAACGAGTTGGACACCTTCCTTAGCAACGGACACCGGTTATGGCTAATAGGCGAAGGCATAGCCAACGAAGCTATAGAGGATCCAAACTACAGTAACTGGTTGGGAGATAATCTACGTGCTGATGTGGAAGTCGCTGATAACGCCCCTGTAGCCGAAGAGCTTGAGGGTATAAATCAACCTATTACCGGGGAAACATTCGAATCAAGGTTGCCTCCGATAGGTTATAACCGAGGGGATTATTTGGAACCATACGGTGAAGGACAATCCGTTCTTATGGACACACTCTCCGGTGGTGATGAACGCAGCGTAGCGGTAGCTTACAACGGTACTGACACGAGAACCTTCTTCCAATCCATACGGTTCGCATCCTTAGAAGAGGAGAGTACTGCGAGCCGTACGCGGTTAGCCTACAATGTTATCCTTTGGTTGGGTAATATAACCGAGGTAAGCGGTAACGACCTGGCGATATCTAGTCAGGAATTCAGCGAGCGTTTCCCCTTCTACAAAGAAGAAGTTACTATTAGCGCTACGATAAGGAACAATGGTATGGAGACCTTATCACCTCTTATCGCCCTGGAAGTCAACGAACAGATAGAGGAACGTACGACCATCTCTATCCAGGGTGGAGGGGCCTCTGTGGAGGTCGATTTCACGTGGACCGCAGAGCCGGTGGGTAAACATGAAATAAGGGTGATAGTAGATCCCTATAACCATATACCTGAGACCAATTTACGGAACAACAATCCTGATTATCTAGGTATAAACACTACGGTTGTTGTTAGATACACTACGCTGATAGTTGCCGATGATGGAGATGAGGCCGATCAGGGCGGAGAATCTTCGGAAAGGATACGAGACATATATGAGGATCTCGGGTATGCGTTCAATTACCAGGTCGTCAATGCCGGAGACCACGGGCCATCCGTGGATGACATGGCAACTTACAACACCATCTGCTGGGTAACAGGCAGTAGGAACAATGCACTAACAGAAACAAATATTGAAAATATACGGAACTTATTAGAACGTCCGGGACAGAACAATTTTATTCTCATAGGCGATTATATACTTAACGATCTCCAGGATGTCACCGGGGGTCCGGAATTCATCGAAGAGGTATTGAAGATTGATGACGTAGAAGAGCGATTACCTCCCGACAGATTACTGGGGACCACCGGAGACGCAGTGAGCCACGGTATGAGTTATTACACAGAATTCAGCACAGGTACGACTCTTTATTACGAGCCTCTCGACGGTACATCCATATTGCATACGGAGCATGATGGAAGGACTCTAGCACACCGATTCGAGAGTGACAGATATCGCCTTGTATTCACCTCATTCGACATAGCCCATTTCAGCTCGCCCGTATCAACGGAAGAGCAGCATTGGTACGATAGATACGACTTGAACACATCCGTCCGCTCGATGCAGGGCGAGTTCCTGTACATGACCAACCGCTGGTTCGGTAATGTGGATAACAGGGTCGAACTGAGGATGTCCGTGGATGATATTACACTGTCTGACGCCCATCCCATGCTGGGAAGAACGTACCAGATAACGGTGAGAGTACAGAATGTTGGCGGTTCCGCTACCAGCGCGCTGGTCCGCTTCAGAGATGGCACTTCACACCTTGGATCGGTGAGCGCGGGCGTACCGGCCAACGGATTTTCCGATGTAGAGATAATGTGGCAGCCGCTGCACGCCGGACCTAATAGGCCCATACGTGTGGTAGTGGACGCCATCCACGAAGTGCCGGAGATACCCAACCAACCCGGCGTACGCACGGAAGACGATTACTTCGGATTCAACAACCAGGCTATACTATACACCCCGGTGTACTACTTCTGGGACGATATGCAGGACGATGCCAGGGTAAGGGACAACTGGGTACACGAGGCCCAGATAGCCCTGATCAACGGCGAGACACCCCTGGACTTCATGGGCGACTCCTTCAGCGACATAGACACAAACGTTGCCGGTGACTGGGACGAAGCCATGACCCACGGCGTGGTCAATACCACCGATGAGGCCAAGAGCGATCCGTACTCGTACTTCATGCTGGAGCCGAAGGGCGGTCGGCTGATGGATGTGTTAGTGGTTCTCGCTATCGATAGTTCATCATCTATGACAAACAGGTATCATGATGGCGAAACATGGTTATGGCATGCAAAACAAGGTGCTAAAGCTTTAGTGAACAGCCTTTCAAATGGTTCTGTTGTAGGGCTTTGGCATTTTGAAGGCACTAATCCTGGTAGAGAAATATGGCCTACACCGTTGGAAGGTGATGGTCGACAGCTAGTTCTCGATGCTATCGATGATATGGGTGGCACACCACAAACACCTCTATGGGATACCGTTGGAGGTGCATATATGGACGTGTTTGATCATTTGCCATTGTACCCGGATCTAATGGGCGCAGTTGTTGTGCTAGCAGACGGTCAAGATAATCAAGCATCTGATGAGTCGTCTCTTACGGACATGCTTGAAGCTGGAAGTAGGGTTTGGGCACCATGGGGTCCGATGGAACCTGAAGACGATTTCCCAGAAAGAGAATACTTTGGGCATTGGGGTAAATATCATGTTCCCTATAGTGACTACGACCCTTGGAGAGCAGGTAGGTGGTATAAACCATCTACTCTTGATCCTCAATTCAGGCCATTTAGAAAAGGTCTCTTATACTCAGATATGCCCATTTTTACAATTGGCTTAGGTCTAGAACATAATCCCAACATTCCTGAATGGAACATAATATATGATGCCCCAAATATAGGGGAAACAAATGATGCACATGTATACATAAATCCTGATGATCAGTTTGCAGTAGAATCTGGTACACTCGAATACAACCTCTGGCGTATCGCTAACACCTCGGGCGCAGAGTATTTCTTTGCACCTGACCCCGGTGACCTCGAAGACATATTCGATAGAATTGCCTACATGCTCCAGAGGCCGGAGAACCTAACGGCCATCGAAGACGAGTTTGTGATAAACGAGGATGACGACGAGGAATGGATAAAGAATTTCGACAAGTACGCAGTAACTCCGAGCCTCGACCTCACCAACACGGAGGAAGCATGGCTCACCTTCTGGCACAAGTACAGGCTTATACAGGGTGTTAACGGTGCGTACATGGAGATAGGCTACGAGAATAACACGGGGGAATACCTATGGCGTTACGTCCAGCCTTCGGTGGGACCCTACACGGGTAACCTGCTGCTCAGCGAGATAGACTCGGATGACTTCGATAACGACATAATATGGTGCTGGAACGGCAAGTCCGCAGGAGGCACCATGCAGTGGGAGTTCGTCAAGGTCGATCTGTTAAGGGATGAATACGAGATACCCGAAGATAAGCTGGATACCGTCCGCGTCCGCTTCTACTACAAACAGTTTGGCGGAGGCGTAAGGGACGGAGGATGGTGGCTCGACGACGTCAGCGTGGTGGTCACACGAATAGGCAACCTGGCCGATAATATCGAACTCGGTATGCACGACGTCTGGCATCTGAACGAGACCATCGGTCCCGACGACCAGCCGACCAGGGCGTGGTACAACGTTGATCCGAGCACAGGACACTTCAGGCCGGGAATAGACAACAGACTGATCACGGCACCCATATACCTTACCAACGCAAGGACGGCAACCCTGAGGGCCGACTTCAAGTTCAACATAAACACAGCAGGCGGAAGACCACCGGACGGCTTCCGTGTGGAAGTATCAACGGACAACGGCCGTTCGTGGGAAGCTATCAACCTTGGTGTTAGGGCGGCAACCGGTGTCTCGGGTTCCGGCGGCGACGCAGGCCAAAACATCGGCTACAACTGGACAACCGCGGGCAGCCTAGACCGGTTGAACGTAGACCTCAGCGACTACGCCGGTAACGTTATACTCATCAGGTTCAGGGTGTTCACGTGCAGTGCCTCCGGCTACAACCATTACGCGGATCCCGATACCGACGGAGGCTTCTACGTCAATAACGTCATCGTCCTGGGCGAGACCATCCAGGAGTGAGGTTAAACGTATATCTCACTTTCCATCCTTCCTGGATTTTGCTAAGAGATGAAAAAAGAGAAGGGCTGTTGAGTTTGAGTCGTTCCATGATCATTTCGCAGTACTCCAATTCAACCCCTATACTGCTCCTATCGGTCTTCATGGCCGCCACCATGGAAGAAAACAATCCTTGTCAATTTAAAGCTGTTTCACAAGCGCCCAATAGTATGTATCTAGCTCCGGCGTCTCTCCATGCCGTAGCATCAAAATAATTTCGTGTGTCTATGACTACGTTACCTTTCATAAGCTCTAATATATCGGCCGGTACCATGTCTATGTAATCACGATGGTCAACCATCAGAACAACGGTATCCGCGTTCCGAACGGTGTCTTCTAGATCCCCATTATCCTTCTTCACATAAGGGTCGTGCAATCTAACCTCGAAGTCCGAGAGATATTCAACGAGCTTATCCGCAGGTGAATTACGGGCATCCTCGGTGTTCGCTTTGTAAGCGGTGCCCAGCACCGCAACCACACCGTTCCCCCGTGTATTGGCTTTTATGAGCTTCTCAACGCGCCTTATCATACCTTCGTTTATCTCCCTCGCCTTGGGTATCAAGCCCGAATCGCCGTTCACTAGGAACCAAGGATCTACGGGGAGGCAGTGTCCTCCAACACCGGGACCTGGCTTCAGTATATCTACCCTCGGATGGTTGTTTGCCAGAACCCTCATCTTCCAAACATCTATTCCATAGCTCTCGCAGAGTTTGGCAAATTCGTTGGCAAGGGCGATGTTCACATCCCTGTAAGTGTTTTCAGCAAGTTTGGAGAATTCGGCGGTGGTAGGGTCCGTAATATATATATCTCCCTCTACGAAGACTGAATACAGTTCTCTTCCACGTTCGCAACTTTTCATATCTATGCCCCCGACTATACGATGATTCTCCGTCAATTCTTTGAGTATCTTTCCGGGCATCACCCTTTCCGGACAGTGACACAGGTCAAAGTCCTTACCGGCGGTCAAACCACTTTTTTCTAAAATAGGTGATAACACATTCAAGGTGGTCCCTGGAGGTACCGTGGATTCCAATACCACTAGGTTACCTCTCTGAAGTACATTTGTTATCTGATCTCCCGCGGATTCGACATAGGACAGATCCGGCTTATTGACATCGTCTATGGGTGTAGGTACGCAGATTATAAAGACGTCACAGGGTTCCAACATATTTCCGGCACTTAGATTACCCGTGTTGAATGCGTCTCTAAGAAAGGCAAGGAGTCCCGGTTCCTCGACATCAAATATGCCTTTGTTTACGTTATCCACTTTGTTCTCATCTATATCAAAACCAACCACTTGGTAACCTCGGTTGGCGAACATTGCTGCAGTGGGCAATCCGATGTATCCTAGGCCGAGAACCGATATACGCATGATAGGGTATTACGTTGATATTGTATTTAAAAATGGGGGTTTAGAACCATAACTTCTATGAAAGGTATGTATCACAATACAATATTTTTTATCCTTTTCAAAACACAACGTCGAACCATACGGGCATCCTTCATCAGTCCGTTGCTCTTCTTTGCATCCTCGAGATACTCTATTATTTCATCAGGATCTCCCGAGCGGAATACCAAGCCTTTTGATGCAAGGGAAAGGTCGACTTTTAAGGGTTCGCACGAGTAAAAGGAGACCGCGGGTACACCGAGTACGGCCGCTTCTCTGGCAAGAGTTCCCGAACCGGTAAGAACACCTTTGGAAAACCAACACAGCTGAGGCCCGTTTACCGGCGGTGAAACGAACACATTTTCCGATCTTTTCATCCATCCGGGTGAAACACCATATCTGGGGAGGAACACCAAGTTGTATCCTTCCTTCACCAATCTCTCGGCTATATGGAATGCCTTTATAACGCCGTTTTTAACATAATCCGATTTCCAAGCTTCCGCCCTCAGTACTAAATAATCATCGAATGGCATGGAATCTTTGATGGTTTTATCGGGTTTAAAATCAGCTAGATATATCTGTTCCTTCACACCGGGGTATGTGGTCACTTTCGTCCCGTTGCCTGCCTTTGCCGTGGACAGTGCTTCGAGTATTTTCGGCACTATGAATGCATCGCTGTGGGACGAGAGAAGATCGAAACTCATCGCATGCTCGTTATCGTATGAAGATATCAATTTTGCACCCTTTACATACTTCATCAAAATGGGTGATGGAGAGCCATGGCTGAAGGCGTAATCTATTTCCTTCAGGTAAGGTAGCATATTTACACCCCGTAAACAATGACCGACTATCTTGAGTAATTTGTTATCTCCGGAATATTCACCGTAGTTCTTGTATTCGGTGTCGAGGCCGTTGAGCAACGCCCTGGTTTCCGCAAGGTCCCGTGTCGTTACAATAATTTTGTGATCATCCTTTAGCTCCTCTATGATAGGATGAAAGAAATGTACATGGGAAGTATTGGTAAGATCGAACCAAAGCGTTCTTTTCTCAGACATGTTTAT
>JAFDTZ010000020.1 GCA_019594305.1 Thermoplasmata archaeon | reverse complement strand
GTTGATTGAATAATCGATAATATTTGTACGACCATCTCCGCTGTATTCCACTTCTATCTCTTCACCATAAGTAACCAAAGGAAAACTTTCTTCTTCCGCTATGTTGTCGAATCCATAAGAACCGTGGATTACCGGAACTAAACACACGATTACCAACATCGCAATAAATAACGGAGCCAGGCACCTTTTATTCATTCCTTTTATCATATTTTTCCACCTCAATAGAGTATTTATTCTCTTTTTGTAACAATGTAATGGTATTATTTAGTTTTTACTAGAAAAAAAATGAAGGGGTTTGGGGTAATAACCTATCTGGTCTTCTTTCTCTCCAGCTTCAAGATATCGTCGAGGCTATCGTCGTCCTCCTTCGTAATATCCTTGAGGACGTCCTTTGCCTTCTTCGACGCCTCCTTCTGGATATCACTCTGGTCCACACCGATAACTGATTTTACGTTGCCGATATGATCCAGTTCCTTCTTCATCTCTTCCCGGCCAGGAACAACCCCCAGTATCTCCTCGGCCTTGCCGACTATCTTCTCGAGTTCGGCCGCATCGGACGGTTCTCTGCTGGGTACCTCTCTACCGGCGCCCAGATATTGGGATGCGCCTTCCACCAGTCTGGTCAATTCGAAGGGGAAGATTATCTTGGTCGCCTCTCCATTGGACATCGCCTTCAATGTGTCCAATGATAGGTAGGTAAGGGACTTTTCGTCCAGCGTGCTGGCACCGAGTGAAAGGATGCGTAAACGCTGTGCCTGCCCCTGGGCCTCCAGTATCTCCGCCATCCGGGTACCTTCGGCCGTCAATATCTTGCTCTGCCTTATACCCTCGGCGTTGAGAATCCTGGCCTGCCTGTTACCCTCTGCATCCAGTATAGCGGAACGCTTGCTACCGTCGGCCTTGAGTATGGCTGCACGCCTCTGCCTCTCGGCAGCCGTCTGTTCTTCCATTGCCGCCTTGACGATACCCTTGGGATCGACCTCCCGTATCTCCACGGCTTCCACACGCACACCCCATCCGTCGGTGGCCTCGTCGAGTACCTGTCTCAGATGGGTATTGATACGCTCCCTGTTGTACAGTATCTCGTCGAGTTCCATGTCACCGATCACCGACCTCAGGGTGGTCTGTGCCAGGTTGATGGTCGCCGCCTTGTAGTTGGTCACCTCGAAGAAGGCCTTTGTGATATCAACCACCTTTATGTATATGATGGCATCCACGTTGGTGGGTGAATTATCCTTGGTGATGACTTCCTGCCTGGGGACGTCGAGTACCTGGGTCCTCAGGTCCATCTTGATCACCTGGGATATGAAGGGTGCGACGATATTAACGCCGGGATTCAGTATCCTCTGGAAATTACCCAATTTTATGTATATTCCCTGTTCGTACGGCTGCACTATCCAGAAGGCTGTTCTGCCCGCTACCACCGCAACCAGTATGATCACTATTGCCAAAAACACTATTATTTCTATCATTTTTTATCCTCCTTTATGTTATCTTCTATTTCTCGAACTACCACATGGACACCTCTAGCCTCAATTACCTGGGCCTTCTTCCCGGCGGGTATGTGACTTTCAGCGGTTGCACTCCATATCTGGTTTTTTATCTTTATCTTACCTATTATGTCATCGGGTTCCACAGGCGCCAGTACTTTGCCTATCTCACCCACTAGAGAAGTTGACATTGTAGTTGTTGGTATGGTGGGAGGGGATATCCTCTGATACATCTTCATGGACAGGAACATCAGTGGTATAACCACAGCTGCCAGTATCAAGGGGGTCCAGATTGAAATAAGTATCTCCGGAAAGGCAACCGCAATCACCCCAAGGGTTATCATCACACCGCCCGGTATGGCGATGAAGAATCCTGGCTCGCTCGCCTCCACTATTATCAGTACGATGCCGATTATGATCAATATCAACCCGAGTGTCATGTAGTTTGGAAATGTGTATATAATATATCTATTTTTCCCTTTCTCTCTCGCCTTTTTAAATGGTGTTTTAAGAAACGTTCAAATAGCACCCCCTTTATGACACGATTGGTGTGTTAAGATGCCTATGGATTTAGATATAACAAAATTGCGTTTCGGTTCGGAACTGATAAAGAGAGGATTCGCCAAGATGCAGAAGGGCGGCGTCATAATGGACGTGACCAATGCACAGGAGGCCTTGATAGCAGAGGAAGCCGGTGCAGTGGCCGTGATGGCACTAGAACGAGTTCCTGCAGATATTAGAGAGGCAGGCGGAGTTGCTCGGATGGCCGATCCAAAGAAGGTGAAGGAGATACTGGAATCAGTAGATATTCCCGTGATGGCAAAGTGCCGTATAGGACATTTTGTAGAAGCACAAATTCTCGAATCACTTGGTGTTGATATGGTGGATGAATCCGAAGTACTAACACCTGCAGATCCGTTCTATCACGTTGATAAAACAAAGTTTACCGTTCCTTTCGTCTGCGGTTGCAGGAATCTAGGCGAAGCTTTAAGAAGAATAGAGGAAGGCGCGGCAATGATGAGAACCAAGGGGGAAGCGGGTACCGGAAATATAATCGAAGCTATGAGGCATCAACGTACGGTACAGAAGGCTGTACATGAGTTAAAGGAAAAGGACATCCACGAGCTGAAAGACGCTGCCAAGGAATACGGTGTCAGCGTGGAGCTGGTCAAGGAAGTGGGCGATATACAGCGTTTACCCGTAGTTAATTTCGCCGCAGGTGGTATAGCGACTCCGGCGGATGCGGCACTGATGATGCAGATGGGGAGCGATGGTGTCTTCGTGGGTAGTGGCATATTCAAATCGGAAAGACCCGAGATAATGGGAAAGGCCATTGTAGAAGCTGTCACGTATTTCGATAATCCAGATAAATTAGCAGAGATATCAGAAGGTCTCGGTAGTGCTATGCCAGGACAGGACATAGATGAGTTGGAAACTAGGCTGCAGGAAAGAGGTTGGTAGATCTAAAGATTGCTTTTACTCGCCCCACCATCTATAGGTATGGATACCCCATTCAAATAAGACGCCTTCTCTGAACACAAGAAAGCAACCACCTCACCCAATTCTATAGGTTGACCTATCCGTCCCATAGGTACCTCCTTTGACCATTTGGCAAGGCCTTCCTCGTAAGACGACACTTCGCCTCTTGAGATTGCCTTCTCAACTAAATTTTCTATTCGAGATGTTTCGTGTGCACCGGGCAACACGGCGTTAACCCTGATCTCAGCTCCCATCTCTCTGGATAATGTCTTTACTAAACCAATTACCGCCATCCTTACCGAGTTTGATAGAACAAGATTCTCGATAGATTCTTTTACACTTATGGATGTTATACAGACTATGTTTCCATTGTTCTCTCTAAGATGTTCAACTGACTCTCTAACCAGACGTACAACGCTCATCACAAGCATATCGTATGCGGCGTACCATTCGTCATCCGTAGTTTTCAGGAATGGTTTACTCGGGGGTCCGCCTGCGCATGTAACAAGGTGGTCCAGTCCGCCGAACTTATCAACGGTCTCTCGGACTAATTTTCTGATGTCTTCCTCCTTACTAATATCTGCTGCAATACCCGTAACCTCACCTTTAGCTACCTTACGAAGAGCTTTAACGGTTTCTCTCAACCGAGATTCGTCTCTTCCGTTTATAACCACATTTACGCCTTCCTTTGCCAGTGCCTCGGCAGATGCCTTTCCTAATCCACTGCTAGAGGCCGTCACCAACGCGGTGTTTCCTTCTATACCTAGATCCATATGATCACCTCTTTATGATTCTCAAATACTAAATGCATATATATTACTATCTGTTAACATCGCAACGATGATTAAAAAAGAAATATACGTGAAAAAATTTATGCACAGTCAATTACACGTACCGAATGGATACAAACCTTTACTCGGTTTGAGAGAAACCGAAGAGGCGATCAAATATATTAAAGATAATTTTCAGGAAAGACTAGCGGGTGAGTTGAATCTTACTCGGGTATCGGCACCTGTTGCAGTTTCTGCAGGTACTGGAATAAACGATCATCTTACAGGTGCGGAAACACCCGTAACCTTCTACATCAAATCAATCGAGAGCAGTGCCGAGATAGTACAATCCCTGGCAAAATGGAAACGTATGGTACTTTCACAGTACGATTTTTCAAAGGATGAAGGTATATACACAGATATGAATGCTTTAAGGCCTGACGAGCGCCTAGATAATTTACATTCGATATACGTGGATCAGTGGGACTGGGAAAAAATTATCGGAAGAGAAGACAGAAACCTTGATACGCTTAAAAAAACAGTAAAAAAGATATACAATATATTGAAGGACATAGAAGAAGAGTTATTCACCCATTATCCTCAACTACCAGGCCCGTTACTCCCCCCGGAGATACATTTTATACATTCCCAAGAACTTTTGGAACGCTATCCGGATTTTTCACCCCGTGAACGCGAGGATGCCATCTGTAGGGAAAAAGGGGCTGTTTTTATCGTAGGCATAGGGGCCAAACTGGATAATGGCATACCCCATGATGAAAGGGCGGCGGATTACGATGATTGGATAACTCCGACGAGCGATGGTAAAAGAGGCCTTAACGGTGATATCCTGGTTTACTACGAACCCCTTGACACCGCTTTTGAAATATCTTCCATGGGCATCAGGGTTGATCAAGCATCATTATTGAAACAATTGGAGATAAAGGATGAGATCCACAAGAAAGAACTTCTGTTCCATAAAAAACTACTCGAAGGCATGTACCCCGATACCGTCGGCGGAGGTATAGGGCAGTCTAGATTGTGTATGTTCTTTCTGAAAAAAGCACACATCGGTGAAGTCCAGGCGGCGATATGGCCCGATGAGATGATAGACAACTGCATTAAAAATAATATTGTATTATTGTGATATATTTCATACTGCTGCAATAATCGGAGCCTTTACTAACCCTATGATTCCAAAGAACTTATTATGTAGTTCTTGATGATGCATCAGAAAAAATAGGAGTTAATCTAATGCACGAAAAAATTCTTGTTACAGGGCCCTTCGGTCAGATCGGCTCAGAGCTGGTCCCCAAACTTCAGGAAAGGTACGGTAAAGAGAACGTCGTAGCACTTGGTCACAGGCATATTCCCGATGATTTCCAAGGGTCGCTGGAGACTGGTGACGTAAGGGATATGGACGAGATGAAAAAACTCTTCGATAAATACGGATTTACCCAGGTATATCACCTTGCTTCTTTACTCTCCGCTGTAGGAGAAAAGAAACCCGAGCTTGCATGGGATGTTAATGTTAACGGGTTGAAAATATTTCTAGACATTTGCTCGGAACGTAATATCAAACTATTCTGGGCCAGCTCGATAGCGGTTTTCGGACCCACCTCACCCATGGAAAATACACCGCAGCATACCATATTAGAACCGACCTCGATATACGGAATCACAAAAGTAACCGGCGAATTACTCTGCAAATACTATCACGAAAGGTATGGGTTAGACGTAAGAAGTCTGAGGTATCCCGGACTTATAAGCTGGAAGGAGGAACCGGGAGGAGGAACGACAGACTACGCTGTAGAAATATTCTACGAAGCAATAGAGGAGGGTAAGTACACCTGTTTTGTAAGCCAGGAGACCAAGCTGCCCATGATGTATATGGACGATGCGGTTAGAGGAACTCTGATGCTGATGGAAGCAGAACCTGATGATATAACCATACGGATGAGTTACAACCACGCGGCCCTAAGCTTTACCGCCAAGGAACTTGAGGAAGAGATAAGAAAACATATTCCTGAACTTAGAGTGGATTACGTACCGGATGAAAGGCAAAATATTGCGGACACATGGCCGGATACGATTGACGATTCTACAGCTAGGAAGGACTGGGGTTGGGATCATGAGTTCGACCTTCCGAATATGACCAAAGAGATGATCGCTAACCTAAAACGTAAAATGGCTAAATAGTGAGTTACTCTCTTTTGTTTACCCATCCTTCCAGGGGTCTGAGAGATGCTTTAAGGGAGTGTCCGTCTTCAGTAAGAGTATAGGTAACCGCCGGAGGAACAGTGGGTTCGACCTCCCGGTTAACAAGCCCTTCTTCTTCGAGTTCTTTCAACCTATCGGAAAGAGATTTAGGACTTATACCGTCAAGTCTTCTTTTTAGTTCGTTAAATCTATATCCATCATCTTTGGCACCTAATAAACTGACTATGCATATAGTCCATTTTTTTGAAACTAAATTTAGGATCCCTTCCGTAGTGCATAGACATATTCCCTCTTCATCGCAACATTCGTGTTCTTTATGAGCCATGCGTGTTCACCTAATATAGGTTATATTCCTAAGTATCAAGTAATAAACTACCATGTTTATATAGTTTATTATAGTAACTTAGTTCAAAAGTGATACTATGAAAGGAAGTAGTTGCGGACACGGAAGAGGTCAAGGAAGTTCAGAATGCGGACATGGAAAAGGGCACCACCACGAAAGATGTTCCTGCGGATGTCACGGTGGTTGTTCTTGCGGCTCACATCATGAAGGTCGCGGTGGAGGCTGGAGAAAATTTACATCCAAGCGGGAAAAGCGTGAGATGCTGGAAAATTACATGCACGAATTGGAAGAGGAACTCCAAGCGGTAAAAGAGAAGCTGGAAGAACTATCCTAAAACCCTTTCTCATTTTTTTCTAAATATTCTTAGGAGAAGAACTGTTTTAAATCGGTCTTAGATAGTATGATCAAGGAATTATAAGAAAAAAGGAGGGAGGGTGATTATCGTGATGTTTTGCCCCCTTCCTTCTTAATAAGAAAAAAGGAGGGAGGGTGATTATCGTGATGTTTTTGTTTTGCCTTTGTACACTTGTATATACGTGCAAGTGTATTTAAGGTTTTCCCCTTTTCTTCTAAAATTTAGCCTCTTTTACAACCGAAAACCGGTTAATAACTAAAAATTCCATCTGTTTTGTAATCCGTAAAAGGAAATAGAATAAGATGCATAAATAGAATAATATACATATCTTCCTTTAAACCTTTGATCATGGTTTTGATTGAAAAATAACAGTTATAGTTTAATACCTTATTCAATTCTTATTGTAACAGAAATGAGTCAAAGTATTCCGGAAAAGCAGTTGTTCGTAGGCAGAAGAGACGAACTCGGCACCTATTCGACTATTCTCAAAAAGGTGGATAAAGGCAAAGGTTTTACTCTGTCGGTATCCGGTGAGGCGGGTATAGGTAAAACCCATCTCGTCAACGAATTTTTACGTGTATCAAAAGATATTGGATTCAATGTATTGACGGGTGCTGCAGACATTAATTCCTTTCGACCGTTCCATATGTTCACGGATGTATTGAAAGGAGAATCCGAAGAACCTATCTTCGAAGAAGAAGAACAAACATCCTTCGCCGAGATATTCGCTGTAGACAACTCCGGCTTACTAATAGCAACAACGGTTTCGGAGGAAGACGACGAGATGGACGGAGATATATTCGCCGGCATGCTCTCTGCGGTACAGAACTTCGTTAAGGATTCCTTCGACCCTTCAGGGGGTGCCGGAGGAGGCCTCGGCCGCCTCGAATACGGAGATATGAAGATACTGATAGAGCACGGGGCTCATATCTACGTGGCGGCCGTTATCAAGGGTAGGGAACACCCTCAGATGAAACAGGCCCTTGCCAGGACGGTGAAGGACATTGATCGTGAGGATGGCCTGGTGATGGAAAGTTGGTCAGGTGACATGGAGGAGATGAAGGGTGTGCAGAGTAAGATATCCGCTCTATCCAATATCAAATACACCGTACGTAAGGAGTTAGAGGGAGTAAAACTTGAGAATGAAAGGATACAGATAGCGGATCGCTTTCTGGAATCATTTTCAGATATGAGTGGCGACAATCCCCTGTTGATCTTGCTGGAGGACCTTCACTGGGCCGATGAATCGTCACTATTCGTGATGGACTACCTGTCACGCAACATCGGTACAAAGAGAATTCTTATACTATGTACACGACGTCCCGGTGAAGGTGAGGCCGCCGAGAGGGTGGTGGACGAGCTTGAACGTGATGAATATCTGGAGGATATGAAGCTCGGTAAACTAACGGCCCATGATATCAGGGAACTTGTGGACGGACTCTACGATCCCAACGAATTCCCCGATGATCTGGTAGACCGACTTTCCGATGAATGCGAGGGAAATCCCTTCTTTGTGATAGAGATGTTGAAACAGATGGAGCAGGAGGGTGGTATCGAGATGATAGATGACACTTTCAGGTTGTCAAGGGAAGAATTCAGCATACCCTCCAGCGTTGAAGAGGTTGTCTACCGGCGTCTTGAACTGCTGGAACCCCGAGCCATAGCTCTCATCGAATACGCGTCCTGCGAAGGCGGAGAGATAGATCCCAGGATACCGGCATGGTTCGATTTCGTAGGTGATAGGTCTACCGCCCTGGAGACCCTCATGGATTCGGGTATGCTGGTACAAGACGTCGACAAATACTCATTCAGCCATTCTATATTCAGGGATGTGATATACGATAGTCTGTCCAGCTGGTGGAAGAATTCCTATCACCATCGTCTCGGGAAGTTTTACGAGTTTACCTACCGGGACGATCTACCCGAGGTATATTACGAACTTGCCCGGCACTACGGGAACACCAACGACTACCACAAGGCACACAACTACTCCTACAAGGCCGGCGAGAAGGCGGAGAACGCTCTTGCACCGGAGCAGGCCATCGTATTCTACAAACGTTCCCTTGAAACCCTGGGCAACGTACGGTTGGAGGAGGGGGAGGACGAGAGAAGAAGGAGCGATATTCTGGAGAGGTTAGGAGACATGAAGGGGCTGCTGGGAGATTTCGACGATGCCCGGACGTATTACGACCAGGGCCTGAAGCTGGTGGATGATGGCCGTTCGGAGGCGGTACTGCACCGCAAGCTCGGCAGCGTATTCATGACCACCGGCGAATACGACAAAGGCCTTAAGGAATGCGATATCGGCCTCGAACTACTGGAAGAGGACGACCCCGAGGTGCTCAAGCTTAACAGAGTAAAGGGAAGGACATACATGAGGAAGGGCGACTACGACGATGCCATTGAACTGCTGAGTAACGGCCTGATCCGGGCTCAGGAGATGGGCGACCAAGCGGAGGCCGCCGAGATTGGCCACAACCTGGGTACTGTTGAGTGGTACAAGGGGAATTACGGTAAGGCGCTGGAATATCTGGAAAATGCTCTTGAAAAACGTAAGGCACTGGACGACCATCGAGGCTTTGCACGA
Organism: Thermoplasmata archaeon; assembly: GCA_019594305.1. Classification (GTDB taxonomy): domain Archaea; phylum Thermoplasmatota; class Thermoplasmata; order Halarchaeoplasmatales; family Halarchaeoplasmataceae; genus Haladaptatiplasma. Next base: position 12,848 of record JAFDTZ010000020.1, on the reverse strand, counting down.
ACAGCCACCAACATCGGTATTGTGTATTATTCCAAGGGTGATCATAGTCGGGCTCTGGACTACTATCAACAGGCACTTGTTTCCTTCGAAAAAATCGGCGATAAACTTAACCTTGCATCGGTATATATAAACATGGGCATGGCTTATCTTACTCTTGGAGAACTTGACGAATCTTTGAAATACTTCAATCGATGCCTGGAACTCTTCGAAAGAGTTGGTGATCGCAGTAGTACGGCTTCGGCGCTAAATAACATCGCACTAGTACACGAGAAGAGGGGGGATATGGAAAACGCACTGCTATGTCATAAAAGAGCTCTAGATATAAGGGAGGGGATTGGTGATAAGCAAGGTATGGCCACGTCTTTGAACAACATCGGAACACTGTACCGTAATGTAGGAGATATGGAAAAGGCACTGCACTACAACCGAAAGTCATTGGAATTGAGTGAAAGCATCGGAGACAAAGAAATAACATTGCTGTCATTGTACAACCTGGGTATTATAAAAAGAGAGAAAGGAGGATATCAAGAGGCAGTTGATTTACATGAACGGGCCTTAGCCATCGCGGAAGACATGCATAGATATGACCTTTCCATCGAAATATATTATGAGTTAGTACGTGACGAGTTGGCATTGGAGGATATGGAAAAGGCTATGGAGTATGCACAGAAAGTTGTTACTTGTGGAGAGAAAACAGAATCTAGTAAAATAAAGGGATGTGGTTGTCATTCACTCGGGATTGTATACAGTAAAATGGAGATGTGGGATAAGGCCATTGAGGAATTCGAACAAGCAAAAGAAATCTTCAGTGAAAACGAGGAAAAAACCGATTTGTCTAAATTACTGCACGACTACGGACTGCTTTGGATAGCCAAAGGCGATGATGATAAAGCCTTGGAATATCTGGAAGATGCCTTTGATCTACAGTTACAGATGGGTTTAAAGAAAGACGCTGAAAGGACGAAAGAGATGATCGACCATATGAAATGACAAATGTAGTTTAATATTCAACAGTCCAGATCACCGCAAAATCCTCGTCATTGTACACCCAGTATGCCTTTCCCGGTTCGAAAACGAAGCTTGAAGGATCGTAGTCGTACGCGATATTGTACTCCATATCCGCGTCGAAGTATCCAATAATCGATACCTCGTTGGGCAAGTTGTTATTACCGGTAATATTACTTGGATAACCCACCATGTTCCATCCCGGGTAAAGTGTGATATCCGTACTAGCCGGTTCAATACCCCTTATGGTCAAAATGGCGTTGTCCGTCATCCGTATCCAGATACCCATTGTGTGATCCCATGAGTGTAAATTATTGTAATGATCATCCCTGCCCGGAACGTAACTTTTCCATTGGTGGGATGCCCCGTCGTAGTACATGACCCGGTCATATAATCCGGCTATCCCGTAGGCTGGGTCGTCGAGTATGTCTGTAATACCCGTCTCATCGGGTATCACGGTAGAAGATATGTAGTTCCAGCCGCCCGAAGGGCCACCGGCGGATAATGGTATGCTTGTTGTGGTATAGGCCACGGCGGAATCCTCGTTGCTCGCCGGACCCAGGCCCACACTGTTACGTGCCCTTGTATAGTAGGTGTATTCCACACCGCTGGTAACTGAAGTGTCGTTGTAAGAGGTGAAGTCAACGGTTACATAATCGTAATACGAACCGTCACGGTAAACCCAGTATTCCGTTATGGACGAGCCACCATCCGTTTCCGGCGGGTCCCATTCCACATGGATCATGTCCATATACCCGGTAGCCACAAGATTTTGCGGCGGCGAAGCTACCCCCAGTGGTATCGCGGAATCCTGATTGCTGGCCGGTCCTTCGCCCATGGCGTTGACCGCGGTAACGTAATAGGTGTATTCAACACCGTTAGTAACCTCGGAATCTCCGTAGTTGGTGTCGGATGCAGGTATGGTATCGTAATACTCGAATCCGCTGTCCGTCATGTTCCGGTATATCCTGTAATATTCCAGGGGGGTACCGCCGTTGTCCAGTGGAGGCAGCCATTCTAGGAATACGTTACCTATGCCGCTGGAAGCTGTAAATTCTCGCGGTTCCGAGGGTAGGTCCGCCGAACCCGTTGGAACTAAACTTCCTTTGCTGCCACCGAAACCGGTTATGCTTCCGCCGTCTGGCGCTCTTCCATTGAGCTGTTCCTCCGACCCCTCGCTCATTCCCCCGAGACCGCCGCCGTAGCCCCATACCGGGCCCAGGTTAGGCTCGTCCAGGGTACGGTAGTTGACCCTCACCATGAACTCGTAGTTCGTATCGGGTCTCAAATCGGTAGCAAGGAAGTACTGGGAACCGGTGTTTATCTCTTCCGGCGGTATCTTATCTTCGGTTGCGGGCAAAGGTTCGTGGGTCGCCGGGTTCTTAAGGTCCAAGGCCGAATTACCCATATAGTACCATTTTTGCTCCCCCTCCTCCCTTACGAAGATCGCATAACTCTGGAACAGGTCAAAGGTTCCCTGGCGTATGGGTTCACCCTCCATGGACGAAGCCGTGTACTTGAAATGAGGCATTGATAGATTAATCCATGTAGGGCCTACGTTATCATCGTTGTACGGATTCAACTCCGGTGTCGGAATTGGTTCGTAACGTGCGAAGTGCTCCATAGGGTCCAAGGGAGTGTACTTTCCAAAGGCATGCCAGTTGGTCGCCCAGGTGTAGTTTATGTACTCCTTGGTATTTTCGTCGTAGTGCTGATACTCTGCCAAAAATATAAGATTCTCTCCGTATTCATCCGGAGACGTCCTCCACTCCCACGGCTCTTGCTCATAAGGTGTTGCGTCCCATTCGTAAAAAGAGATATCGTACGTTTCCGCTTTACCGAACCGGTCGTTGATCGCATCATCAGCTCCTCTCGGACTCATGTTTAGATCGTTGATCTCTATGGCAGTTATATTTCCCTGATATGTGCCCATTTCCGGGTCATACCATCTAGCGTTACCGTCATAACTTGCAACGGTATAACCCCAAAGAAAGACTCCGTATTCTTCAGCTTCAACCGTCCCACCAGGTAGTACTACCGATACCAACAGCAATACCATAGTGATAGTAATAATTTTCTTCATGGACGATTAAATCATGTGATGTTGTAGTATTTACTTTTTATGGTTATTTAACAACGAAAAACTATCGCTCACAGCTCGTCTATCAGATATTTACCTTTCTCCATCACCAAGGTATCATCAAACCAGATGTTACAGTCGAGTATCAGCATATCGATATGCTCGGGGCAGCTCCATTTCGCTTTTGTCATGGAACCCAACGGGTCGCCAAAGGCGATATGTGTAGCAGGATATTTTTCGTCCACCAGCATAACACCGCAAAGCTTGTCGATTTGAATGTTCGTCCCTATGCCCAATTCACCAACACTTCTGGAACAGGGGTTCTGGTCGACATAACTTTCTATCTCCTCTTTTAATTCCTTGTTATCACATGAGATATCGACCAACTGTGAAGGGTCTTTTCCTTCTATTCGCAACTCTATGGGGGTTTCCTGTATATCGGCCAGCGAAAATTTTTCATCGAAATAATCGCCTATGGTCCCATCAATTACCGCAATACCTTCCATACTGTAAGGAGCTGTAAACACCTCTCCGTCGGGTAAGTTGTGCCAATCTCCCGTACCACGGATCACACCCGTTGAGGAAACCCATCTGTACTTTCCAACACCACAACGAAGATCGGTCCCTTTTTCAGTGGTGATTCTTACTTCCTTTGCAACCTTTGCAAGGGAATATATCTTATTTGTGAATTTTTCCACCTTTCTATAGTCTCCACCGAGTGTTTTCTCCACTATCTCATCTGTTATGCTCACCATGTGTGCATGTCTACCGTTGGTAATGGCGGCTTTTATGAAAGGCATCCTAACGGATTCTAATTCACCTTTGGGCGAACTCGCCGTCCAAAATGTAGCTGTGGATGCCATGGCTATATCGCGCATAAAATTAGGCAGAGAAGGGAGCGGTCTATTACCATACGAATCTAGGTTGAATAGATGTACGTCCTGAGTTTTCTTAGATGCGTAGTTATCTAGTGTCTTTCCAATAGAAAGTGTATTGTCATCACACACTATCATGACCTTGTCTTCACTTGATATACCCATACATATTTCCACTGCGTTACGACAACCTTTTTCTAGCGACATAAGAATACCTCGTTTTGTTTTTATGTGAGGGGGTTTCTGTACATAGAACCAGGGAGAAAACGTTTTGAATCATGGACGTTAATATATTCTCGATCAGTCCAAGATATTCATAGTCCTTTCTATACAAACTATCAAAGAATCACTACAGGATATCTTCTTTGCACGCTCAAGACATGTTAAAAAAGACTCCTTATTCGGAATCGTTTCTTCCGACAGGCTTATTTGCCTAGCAACGGTCTCGTGGTCCAACATAATACATATCCCCGAAATGTTTTTCTATACACTTGCATATCCATGCACACGTACATATACTTTGTGGTCAAACATGCTGTTATTCTATAAAACTACGACCAAGGTTGTCCTTTGTACCAAAGATACTAGTAAATGTTCAAATTCATTCTCAATAATGAAAGGCAATCCCTGCCAGGATACGTATCCGATTATTATCAAGATAAGGCCGATGAGCAGTATTATCAGAGCTAATATTATGATCAACCTTATAACATCTAGAGCAAATTCGCCCAGTGAATCAGCACCCAGAAGGTATGCTATTCCAGCTACTATGAGGAGTAATATGATAATTCCGCATACTAGGTTGCAAAGAGGCATTACATAGGGATAACAGTTCTAGTATATTTTATTTTTTGATGTTTAGTAACTTATCGGTTACCTTTTTTTCCATATTTAATTATTGTATATAATTCCAATAATAATAAATTATGAACAAAACCATTATATACGCCTGTTCTAAATGCCCTCCCAGGTGGTGTATGTGAAGGATAAACACACGAAATTATTCATACCGGGACCCACAGAGGTCAAAAAAGAGATAATAGAAGCAATGAACGAATGGATGTTTGGACACCGGTCCAGTACTATGACCGATCTGTTCACTACCATAACCGAGGACACTAAGAAGTTCTTGGGCACGGATCACCATGTCATAATACTCAGCGCATCGGGTACTGCATTCATGGAAAGTTCAGTCATGGACTGTGTCGACAAAAATGTGTTGTGCTCTACATGTGGTAGTTTCAGCAACCGTATGGCTGATATCGCAGAGCGTCTAGGCAAGAACGTTGACCGGCTGGATTACGAATGGGGTACCGCCGTCAAGCCGGAAGATGTAAGGGAGGCGCTGGAAAAGAAGGAATACGATGCATTCACATGCGTTATGAACGAAACTTCTACAGGTATAAGAAACCCCCTGGAGGAGATAGGAGAAGTGATGAAAGATTTTCCCGATACCATGTTCCTCGTGGATGCCATCTCGGCCCTAGGGGGCGATTACATTGATATAGACGCCCATGGAATAGACGTGATCTACACTTCGGTTCAAAAGGCGTTCGCGATGCCTCCGGGTCTGGCGGTCTGTGTGGTAAACGAAGAAGCCTACCAGCGCAGCAAGAATGCTTCTTCGGGCTCATTCTACGCGGGATTGGCTAAAAACATAGATTACTATAAAAAAAAGGGGCAGACACCCTCCACACCGGCTATCTCACTTATGATCGCTTATCGTGCACAGATGAAACGGATGTTAGAAGAGGGGCATAAGGCCCGCTCCCAGAGACATCTTGATATGGCAGAATACACCCGGGGTTGGGCAAAGAAACACTTCGATATGTTCCCTGAAGAAGGCTACTGGTCTCAGACGGTCAGCACCATCGCTAACACACGAGATTTGAAGATAGAAGAGCTGCGTCAGGAAGTGAACAAAAAGTACGATATGCTCTTCTCCAACGGCTATGGTAAACAGTTAAAGGAAAAGACCTTCCGTATCGGACACATGGGCGAACACACATTGGAGAGTGTGAAGGCTTTAACCGATGCTATCGAAGATGTTGCAGGGATGTGATCACATGACAAAGAAAATTCTAGTATGCAATCCCATCGCTGAAGAAGGCATCAAGATGATGGAGGATGTCGGATTTCGAGTTGATCAAAAATTCGATATGAGCAAGGATGAACTGACTGCTACCATACCACATTACCAAGGACTGATAGTACGGGGATCTACAAAGGTAAGGGAGCCGACCATCGACGCAGCCGAAAACCTGGAGGCTATAGGCCGACCGGGGATCGGGATGGACAACATAGACGTGGCCTACGCAAGGGAAAAGGGAATTTCGGTATATAACACCCCTACGGCAACTACCATATCCGTTGCGGAACTGGTCCTATCCCACATGTTTGCCGCCTACAGAAATGTTGTAGCGGGAACCATCAGTTTGAGGGATGGAAAGTGGATAAAGAAGGATCTGAAAAGCAACGAGATATATGGAAAAACCATGGGGATAATCGGTTATGGAAACATCGGCCGTGAAGTTGCGACAAGGGCAGCGGCTCTTGGAATGAAGGTGATCGCATACGACGTAGTGGATGTGAAGGATCCCGATCCTGCAAAAATGGTGGATCTTGACACGATATTGAAGGAAAGTGATGTGATAACTCTACATGTACCCCACATAGACGCAACACATCATCTACTCAGCGCCGATGAATTCGCCAAGATGAAGACTTCCGCCACTCTTATCGATTGTTCAAGAGGCGGTGTAGTCGACGAGGAGGCACTTTATGATGCCCTCTCTAACGGAGATATAAGGTTTGCTTGCAAAGACGTTTTTGAAGAAGAACCACCGGGAGACAATAAACTGCTGACTCTGGACAACTTCCATGCCACACCCCACATCGGAGGACAGACCATAGAGGGACAGAAACGTGCGGGCACTCAGGCGGCGGAACAGGTCATCGCGGAGCTAAATAAAAGGGGTTGAATCGGTATGGTGGATATCAAGCCCTTCGGGGCGATACGCTACGACAGCGAGAAGGTTCGGGGCATCGATAAAGTCATCACACAACCCTATGATAAGATATCGGAAGAACTACAAACGGAGTACTACAATAAAAGCGAGTATAACTACTGCCGTTTGATACTACCTAGGGAAGAAGACCGCTATGAGATGGCATCGGACCGATTGGATGCGTGGCTAGAGGTAAACGTGCTCAACAAAGACAAAGAACCGGGTATATACATTTATTACCAGGATTTCGAGGTACTGGGAAAGAGATTCACCCGCAAGGGTTTCATATCCGCCGTCAAATTACATCCCTTTGAAAAGAGGATTGTACTGCCCCATGAGAAAACGCATAAAGGGCCGAAGATAGATAGGCTAAACATGCTCAGGGCTACAGAGAAGAACCTCGAGCCGGGCTTTATGCTCTACAGCGACCCACATGGTGATACCATCTCAGTTTTCGATAGGATAAGCAAAGAAGAACCCATATACGAAGCAACCGATGAGTACGGCGTACATAACAGGATATGGAAATTAAGTTATCCGGATGATATCGCCAAGGTAGAGAATATTTTACGGGATCAACAGGTGGTAATAGCTGATGGACATCACAGGTATGAAACCGCAGTCAGTTACAGAGATGAGATGAGAGAGAAGCACAGTGACTGGAAACCTGAAGATGCTTTCAATTGGCGTATGACCTTTTTAGTTCCGGTGGAAGATACCGGACTGGTAGTACTTCCTGGTCATAGGTTACTCTTAAAACACAAGGTAGAAGACCAACATATCCAGGAACTAAAAAAGTTCTTTGAGGTGGAGGAAATAGACATAGCTGAACTCGAGGATTTCCTGGAGGAGAACAAAGAAAAAATATCTTTCGTGATGTACACCGGAGATATCACACTGGGTCTAACTCTTCAGGATCCGGACCTCGTTGATGAGCTATTACCAGATAAGTATTCTTCGGATTACAGCGGACTGGATGTTGTGATCCTTCGTGACATTATATTCGAGCATATAATGGACGCAAAAGCTCTTGCAATAGATGAAACAATAGCATATGAGCGCTGGGCCGAGGATGCCGTCGATAGAGTGAATAGAGGCGATGCTACAGCTGCATTCCTTGTTAACGCCACCAAACCCGAACAGGTACTGCGGGTAGCCAAGAACGGCGAGCGTATGCCGGAGAAGTCCACCGATTTTTACCCCAAGGCGAACTCAGGATTCGTGATGATGGATATATCCGTTGGCGAGAAGCTGTAATCACTCTCAGATGCAAAGGTAAAAATAGCACTGACGTTGTTATCAGATAGCGGTTTGAGCTAATGAAGCACCAAAGAAAAGTCAAAAAGCTATTTGCATTGTTCCTTCTTGTGTCATTACTACTGTTATTTACTGATCCATCGTCTGGAGAGCAGAACAGAATAACGGAAGATGAATATCTTTGGACGGACAAAGATGTATACGAGAAAGGTGTGAATGTAGTCATAACAGTAAAGAACGATGGTTCGGCTACATCCACCCCTATAGTAATCGATCTTGGCATTCAGATAGTGGATGTGGATACCGATGTCATCGTATTTGGTCCGTTAGAAGGCGTTAGGTTTCCGATGGTACCCGAGTACGGGCGTACCGAAGATGTCACCTGGAATCAAACAGATACGGAAGGCAGGCAGGTATCGGGAGGTAGATACAGGGTGGAAGCCACTCAAAGGGGATTTGAACATACCGCCGAGTTTACTATAGAGGAGGAGGTCCGTGAAAAATCGAACGCCTGGTTCATACCCACACTTGTAGCTGTTATCGGCATCGCCTGTGTTTTCATATACATGGTGATAAAACGGAATAGATCGGTCTAAATCTTATCCGAATTTTTCCATCAATAGACGCATCCTCTGTGCACTGGCGTGAAAGCCCGCCTTTTCAGTTCTGAACAGTAACTCTTCAAAACGTTCATTACCACCGGCTGTATTATCGGCATGACATACCAATTTCTCTTCCAAGGTTTTAGGTAAGTAATCCTTCGGAGGCAAACCCTGGCTTTCCGCCTCCTCTCTGGTAATCCCACCGCCTACATGTCTTTCAACTATATTAGCCAGCTCCTTGTCCCATCCCATTTCTCGTACTATCTTTCCACCCTCTAGACCGTGTTCCACTCCGTGGGTTACGGTACGTCCTATATCATGGAGTAGAGCTCCAGCCGTCAGCAGCCGTATATCTCCACCGTGTATATCGTAGAGTTCGAGAGTCCGCTGCAGTACCGCCATGGTGTGTTCCATAATACCTTCTTCAGTCCCCCGCTTTACCAAGAGACGATAGCACTCGTCAGTGGTAGGTATCGATCTGTAGTTGATCACCCGTTTGCCTTCCTTGGAGGGTAAGACGGCCATCTTTCCCTTAGACAACTTGGGGATAGAACCTTTGTTTAACCTATCCAGGAGGACAGCCAGGGCAGCCACTTCGGAGTGTGGTTGGCTTCCCACGGCCAAGTTATAATCCGCTAGATCATATACCTCTCGAGGGACCTTTTGTGAACCCAGGATAACTAGGGGATTCCTAGGATTAACTGAACTAAAGAATTTATCTATGTCTTCACCGTACATTGTCAGATGAATCACATCGCCGTCCCAATTCCTTACTAGGTATCTCCAATCTTTTTCTTCCTTGATCTTGAAGTCTCCACCGAACCTTTCGGTGACACCCGTGACGCTTTTTTCTATAGTACTATTGGTTTTAGGAAAATAAACATTATTCGCGCCGAAAGCTCGGGCAGTGAGACAAACATGAGTCGACATCCTTTTATCTCTATCCGGTCTATGACCCAGTCTTAGGACGGAAGTCAAAGGAGTTCACCATTTGTGTTTTTCCTCTGGGAAGAGTTCGTGATCTTTGTGTATATCTTCATCGGAGTCCGATCCGTATTCGAATTCATCTTCATCCGATTCATCATCCCAGGTCTCATCGTCATCATAACTCTCCGAGTCCCATCCTCCGCCTCCGATACCTTCGCCCTCCATAAGGGATATGACCACACCTTTTACGAGTACAAGAGATGTAAGGAATGTGAAGACTGCCGGTAGAATTATGTATAGAGAAAGTTCGGTGCCGCTCATGTCCAGGGCGGTGGAGCTGTGATAAGATATCCAGACGATAACGGCGACGACAACCCCCGCCATGAATTTACCAACTATATCCGAGATTCCTGCCAGATCTTCCATGAAGAAGAATACAGGTATTAATATACCTAGTGCAAAGGTGAGTATGGAGAAGAAAAGTACAGTTGATTCTTCTATCGGTATTATCACGTAGATCAGATAGGTTATAATTCCTATTATGGCCAATCCTGATATCAGGGCGAAAGTGCCTGTGGAAAGTTTCGAAAATATATCTATATTATCTATATCCATTTTAATCTCCTTCTTATTCGTCAGATAGTTCTATTATCTTATTACCTCTGAAATCCAATCTTATCGAGCGCTTTATGAGACTCTTGAGTGTTACCGGTGACACATCCAAAATAGTTTCCATGTCCTTGGCGAAGTCATTTCCGGCTTCTATACTTTCCAGTATCTTATCTTCCATTTCCTTGAATTCCTCATCATCTATCATAGCGGCAAATAATATCTCACTAATATCATCTATGGGTGCCGTAGTGTCTATGTGGACTGCGGAGTAATATGTATGATAGGCTTTCTTAGTTTCTCGCCCTGTGTGTTGCCATCTCGTCTCAAGAAGTTTCATTTTCTCGAAAAGTTTTAGGGCACTTTTACCCTCTTCCCCGAATCTATCCTCGATGTCATCGACTGTAACCCAATCCTGGGCAAGCTCTGTGAAGACGTTTCTTTTTGTTCTGGTGTTAACTGCACGAAGTATGGGAACGAAATCGGTTACGTCCTTAATTACCTTAACTCTAGTCATTTGTGTTCTACCCTATAATGAATTGTATGATTTAATATTTTTCTATGCTTTTTCTCGTTTTACATTGTAATCGTTCACGATTAGTTTAGCCCTTGAAACGAAGGCGGGAAGTCCTTCTACATCCTTCACTTCCTTTTTTGCATACTTGATAATGTCCCGTCTATGATCGCCGTCACAAGTTATATCGTTTGCCTCGCATGCCTTCCGAATGCGATATGCCAGGCGACCACCTGTTCTATCCCAGTCGGTGAGAAGTATTACCTCCTGGTACTTTCCCCTCATCTCCTCGATGATGTGGAATACTGACTTACCCTTCTTAATCTTGATTATCTTACCGCCGATACCGAGTTTCCTAAGGGCTTCCTCGTCCTTTCGCCCCTCCACGATTATGGGTATATCTTTGTCTCTGTTACAAAGTTTCTCCAATACTTGAAGCACACCTTCCAGCTCTTCCTGGATCCTCATAAAGTCATTACCTCACTTATCTTTTCCAATACCTTTTCGGGTGTGATGCCCTCCACGAAGATTTTCTTTTGTCTAGACCTGTGCCCATCTGTGATGTTTATCCGATCATGAGGTACATCCATTAGTTGGGAGAAAAAATATATCAAGCCCATGTTCGCCTGGCCGTCCCGAGCCCTTTCCGAAACTGCGACTTCCAGACAATTTCTCCATCTGTTTACTCCTTTGATGGCACTGTGAGATGCTCCGGGTGTTACTGATAGTTCTATGTATGTGCCCCCCCGGCCACTCGACAACCATGTTTCTCTAGCCTCCATGGACATGTGGTTGCATATGCGTTAGTAGTTTATATATTATCTGCACATTGTTGTAAATGTACTTTTTACGTATTCTTTACATTTACAAAGGAAAGTTAATTATAACCGTTAATGAAATCTTCTTACAGATGGATTATTATGAAGATATCATAAGGTCGATCACTAAAGGAAAAATTTCCGACGGTGATGAACTGCAAAGGGCGAAGATAGATCTATGTAAAAAATATGGTCGTGATAATTTACCTAGTAATTCGGATATACTTGAAGCAGTGGAATCGATCGAAGGGGTTTCCAGGGAGGACGTTATAGATATACTCAAGCGAAAGCCCTCAAGGACCATCTCCGGTGTTGCGGTAGTAGCGGTGATGACTTCCCCGGCGGAATGCCCTCACGGTAAATGTATTATGTGTCCCGGCGGCCCCGATAGGGAAGTTCCAAGTCCACAGTCCTACACAGGACGCGAACCCGCCGCATTGAGAGGTAGTAGACATGATTTTGAGGCGGAGGCCCAGGTAAGAGATAGGTTATCACAATATCATGCCATCGGACATCCCACGGATAAGATAGACTTGATCGTTATGGGCGGCACCTTTCCGGCTAGACCGTGGGAATACCAGCTGGAATTCGTTAAAGGATGCTTTGACGGACTGAACGGTGAATCATCAAACAGCCTTTTAGAAGCACATAAGAAGAATGAGACGGGGGATAATCGATGTATCGGACTCACGGTAGAAACTAGACCGGACATATGTACTGAAAAAGAATTAGCTAGAATGCAGACCTTGGGTGTCACACGGATCGAAATGGGAGTTCAATCGGTAAAAAATCGGTTATTGAAAAATATTCAAAGAGGCCATACGGTTCAAGACACTGTCACTGCAACGAAGTTGGCCAAAGAAGCCGGATTTAAGATATGTTATCATATAATGCCAGGTTTACCGGGATCGACACCTGAAGAAGATATAGAAAACTTTAAAATATTATTCCGAGACCAACGTTTCCGTCCGGATATGATAAAGATATATCCGACCCTCGTATTGAAAGATACTAAACTTTTTGATATGTGGAAAAGAGGTGAATATACACCTCTTAAGACTGAAGAAGCTGCAGAACTCGTTGCCGAGATGAAGGCTTCGGTACCCGGATATGTGAGGATCCAAAGGGTCCAACGTGATATACCGTCTCCGAT
>JAFDTZ010000082.1 GCA_019594305.1 Thermoplasmata archaeon | reverse complement strand
ATGAATATCTCCTCGAAGTTGGGTTCCTTGGTCTTAACATAATCTATCTCGACTCCACGTTCCTTTAAAAGGTCCATCAACTTATAAAACGCCTTTGAATCTTTCAATTGGCATGAGATTATTGTTTGGTTATCCTTTAGATCTAATCTTATATCATCGGTTAAAACCTGTTCTAACTCTTTCCAATGCCCCTGCAATCCTATCTCATAGGCCTGAACCTTGAAAACATCTTTCAACCTCTTCACGGTGTCATCAGCCACCACTCTTCCGTGATTGATGATGACTACCCTATCGCAAACATCCTCTACTACGTTCATGTCATGGCTGCTGAGAAGTATGGTTTTACCACTATCTTTTACAAGACTCTTTATGTATCTCCTAAGATCCAAAGATGTTTCCACATCCAACCCTAAGGTAGGCTCATCTAGCAGGAGCATCGGGGTGTCACGTATCAGTGCACATCCCAGGGCTAATTTTTGCTGCATGCCACGTGACAACTTTCTAGCGGGAACATTCTCCTTCTCCATCAGATCAAAGGTTTTCAATATGTTACGTATCTTAGATTTAACTGAAGACGGAGAATGACCCTGAAGTCCTGCAAAGAACTCTATATTCTCCCTCGATGTCAATCGCCAGTAGATATTTCGGTTGCCTTCCAATACAGCACACACGTGATTCGCTATTCCTTGCCCGGTTTTTTCACCGAAATAGCTTATTGTACCTTTATCGGGATGTATCAAACCACAGATACACTTGATCGCAGTTGTCTTACCGGCTCCATTGGGTCCTAATAATCCCACGATCTCCCCTTCGTTAACTGAAAAATTCACGTCCCTAAGCGCCTCAACTCCAGTCTTTCTCCATTGAGGGTATGTCTTGTTCAAATTTTTAATCTCTAGTGCCTTTTCCGCCATGAATTCCTAGATACATATACACAGAATATTTAGTACTTTCGTAGGGCATTCCATCCTCGGATAAATTTTTATATCCCGCCCAGGGTAGCGTCGTGAAGATGACAGTAGGAATTCTCGGTAAAGATAATGTCATAATTCATGACCAGGCCGAAGGAAACACGATATATAATAAAGGATATTTTGGAACGCCTCTGTCGGGTGGCGGACTAAAACTAGATAATTATGAATCACTTTACCTACTGGCGGCCGGTCGTTTGGAGATACAATATCAAGATGGTAGGTCTATTACGAAAGAGGAGATGATGAAGGAAGCCTTAAAGAATGATCCGAACATCGCGATAAAATATCCTGTTTACAGGAATATGAGGTCAAGAGGTTACACACTCAAAACATCTTCAAAGCCTGCAGATTTCAGAGTTTTCCCTAGGGGAGGAGGACCCGGAAAGACACCTTCAGAATATTGGCTCATTGCCCGTGCAGAAACAGATTCATTTTCCATCGCAGAAATAGAAGCGGCCTGCAAACGTATACTTCAGATCAAAAAATCATTGTTGGTAGGTCTCCTCGACGAAGAAGGAGATGTCACATACTATGAAATCATGTGGACGGTGTTAAGCGGGAAGGGAAAAGATATAGATGAACATGAAAAAATAGAAGGGACGGTATTCGGTGATAAATGCTATGTGAGGGAAGGAGGTAAAGAACTACACGAATTTGGTTTCTACGGTCGTGAATCGGACGACGAACTTCAGCTATCTATGGTAGAAACATTATACCTTATAGAAAAAAAAGTTTTAATCGTACATCACGGTAGTACCGGAGAAGAAATGGACAAGACAGATATAAAAAACTATGCCGACAGTATTCAGAACGACTTCTTACTCCGCTATAACGTGTATAAAAACCTACGAGAAAGAGGTTTGATCCCAAAAACAGGTTTCAAGTACGGTACAGCATATAGATGTTATCTGGGCGAGCCCGAAGATCATCATGCTGATTTTATGATCCAGCCAGTTGTAGAGAATTATGCCTGTAGCTGGTATGATATCAGTAGAGCAGTACGTGTAGCACACACGGTGAGGAAAGAATTTATGTTAGCACGTAGTTTATCGGACATGTCGGTTTCTTATATTAGGATAAAAAGAAAGACTCCATGATAATGAATCTAACCCTGTCTTCTATCCTTAAGTTTTTGACCCATCTTGATCAAAAAATTCTGTTTGGGTATATTCTGTTTCGATATCAGTACCCTGCCGTTCTGTTCATACCACGTAGCTGGATGGTGCTCATTCCCTTCAACTCTATTGGGTATATTATATGAGTTAAGTATATCTCTTATCTCTTCGACCTTCGGGTTGCTTACCGAATATTTTGAGGGGACTCTTCTCCCTTCGGACCTTGATAATCTTTTATCGAAATATTCAGGATAGATCACCCATGTCTTCCTCTTCCTTGCCATCCTATTCCTCTAGTAATATCGCGTTTACTACGCCATCCTGACCTGGTCTAGACGTTATCTTTGCATTACCTTTCTTCGTGCTGACGATTGCACCTTTTGTAAGTATATTCCTCTGAACGTAGTTAGGATTGGCCGGATTCTCAAGCACAGTATCTATCTTTACTTTAGAAACACTTCCGTCGGTTTCAAATATGTTGGCAAACTGAGCACCCATAACCTTTGTTTTGGTGTTTCCTCCGCGAATCCTAATCGTCTTGTTCTTATCCTTTGAGATAACGGCCGGATCGAAATCTGAGCCAAGCTCAAACTTTCTTTTCTTCCGATAATGTCTTCGTCTACCGCCAGTGATTTTCCTTTTTGATCTAGCTTGCCACAGTGTCATTTTTTGACCTCGGGGGCAGTTGAGTAATCGTGTTCTATATAAGGATTTTCCTTATTCGGTTTTATATCATGTATCGAAGCCATCAAAAGAGCTGCTATAAACATTGAAAAAACAAGGCCTCCCGCGAAACCGGTTAAAGTTCTCATGGGATTGTTGCTTTCATAATCGGTTAACAACTGTATGAAACCGTCCAGTCCCATGGGTAGAATAAAAAGCAAGCCAAAGAAAACTAACAAAACCATTTTTTTTATGCCGGAAAGATGCTCTGTTTTATAGGGAATTAACCCAAGGAGTATGTCTTTAAAATCATCTCTAGGTTTGACAAACATCATTACAAACAAACCCAAGGTCAGACCGATAAAAATGCCGACACATCTGGCACATACCGGCATCTGATTACCGTTAATTTCGTATGAACGATGATGCATCTGATGGCAGTTGAAATCGCTGAAAGTGTATATAAGGGCATGATAGGGTGAAAGTTCTCTCCATAACTCATAATTGCTTATCTGGTTAGCCCCTCCACTCAATTCATTTACGGTGCCGGGTTCCAGGGTAAGTGGTGCAATAAATAGGCTTATCGTATAGAACCCTACGATAATGAATAAGATCAATGGTATCTTATTTAACTTACTTAGACTCATGTTTATTCATCTCCTCTATCAATTCATCTTTTTTTAGAGTTATCTGCTCTCCGTCCTTCATGTTCTTTACGGTAAAAGACCCCTCTTTCAACTCGGTCTCACCGATCAAGATAGAATATTTAAAATTCATCCTATCGGCATAAGCTAGAGCTTTTCCGATACTTCTCTCCATGAGCTCTATATCGGCTGTTATGTCTTCCGTCCTAAGGGTTGCAAGTAACTCGTATGTATATGATAAAGCGTCCTCACCGATGGGGATCAAGTAACAGGTGGGCCGCCAAATACCGATATCCGTTTTTTCTTTCTCAAGAGCGAGTAGAGTTCTATCAAAACCTATTGCGAATCCTTTTGAGGATATATCGATTCCAAAGATATCTCCCAGGCAGTAATCCCCACCACCGCAGATCTGTCTTTCGGCGCCAAGTTTCTCGGCATCTATCTCGAATACTACGCCCTTGTAATAATCAAGGCCGCGAACCGTGCTTAGATCAACTTTGTAGTTTTTTTCGTTCATACCATATAATTCCAATGTGTTTAAAACGCATTGGAGATGGTCAACAGAATTTGTGTTTTCGATAAGATCTTTCATCGTATCCATATCTGAGGTTAACAGGGTCCCTAACTCATCCAAAAAGTCATAGCGATTATCTAGTTCTTCGAGAGTTTCTTTATCTATCGCATGGTATATCTCACGTACGTCGTCCGGTGGAACATTTTTTTCTTTCAGGAATGTTTCCAGTATACCTAGATGCGATATCTTTAACGTGAATTCCTTTAATCCCGAGTTAAGCATACAAAAATGAGCAAGTGCGATGTTTTCAGCGTCGGCCCGGGGTGTATCCGGTCCTATTAACTCAGTACCGAACTGCCAGAATTCCCGGTATCTGCCGGCCTGGGGCCTCTCATATCTGAATGTGGGACCGAAATAAAAAAGTTTTAGAGGTTTTGGTCTCTCTCTAAGCCCTTGGGCGTACATTCGCATCACGGACGCGGTAAATTCCGGTCGAAGGGCTATATCTCGTTCGGATTTGTCCTTGAAGGCATAAAGGTCTTCGACGATAGAGGGACCGGACCTTTCAGTGAATAATTTCGTATGCTCATAAGTAGGAGTAAGTATTTCCTGATAACCGAAATTGTTACAGGTTCTTCGTAGTATTTCCTCAAATTTGTTCCTGGTGTACATGTCCTCAGGGAGAAGATCTCTGGTACCACGTGGTCTCTCTATCATGTATGGGCACATTACTAAGCGTATATAAGTAATTTAAGTACTCACAATATTGATAAACGATAGCGTATTACCCATACCATGAAGACGAAGATGGATCCGAAAAAAAGTATAAGGACGTTTCCACATTTTCCCACGGTCCTAGTGGGGTGTGGAAAAGAGGAACGAACCAACTTGATAACCGTAGCACTGGTACACGTGTTCTCCTTCGATCCGCCCTGTATCGGCATCGGGATCGCGCCCCAACGATATTCTTTCGAACTGCTCAAAGACCATCCGGAATTTACTATCAATATACCTATGGCGGACCAGCTGGGTGCCGTCATGACATGCGGTACTTTATCAGGTAGAGATACGGACAAGTTCGAAAAAACCGGTTTATCTTTCCAGAAGAGTCAGGAGATCGATACATATGGTGTTAAGGAATGTCCCGTAACGATGGAATGTAAAGTTATGGAGGAGATCACAATCGGTGACCACGTATGGTTTATAGGTGAAGTCGTACACTCTTTCGTACTTGAAGAATTGGACCGTCAAGAACTTGTCCTTTACTGGGGCGGAGAGTTTCGTGTGCCCGGGGAACTATTGAGAGAACGTTCTTAGCCTTTTCATCCTACTCACCGCCTCTTCCAAATCATCACGTGGCTGCGAGAAACAAAATCTAACAAGATCATCTCCTCCGCTATCGTAAAAACTGGTACCGGGAACCACTGCTACACCGATATCTTTGACCAGGTGATTTGCAAAATCAATGTCGTTCATACCGAAATTATCGATATCGGCCATAATGTAGTATGCACCGTGGGGATAGAATGGTTCGAATCCTAAGCTTTTTAACGAGCTATACAGGTGATCTCTTGCACCTTTATAGTACTCAAGCATACGTTTGTAATATTGTGCCGGTACTTTGAAAGCCTCGCATAAAGCTTTCTGAAAGGGCGTAGGCGCACACACTGTCGTATAATCGTGAACTTTACGTATCTCATCCATCAATTCGATAGGTGCTGCCGCATATCCTACCCTCCATCCCGTTACCGAGTAGGTTTTGGAAAATCCACCTATGGTGATGGTTTTCTCCCTCATACCTTCTAAGGATGCCAAGGATATATGTTTGCCGTTGAAAACTATCCTTTCGTATATCTCATCGGTTATAACAAGAATGTCGTTGTCAACACAAAGATCACGTATGAATTTTAACTCATCGTAGCTAAATACCTTACCTGTCGGGTTGTGAGGCGTGTTTAAAACGATGGCCTTTGTGTTACGATTTATCTTCGTTTTGATCTCTTCTTTATCTATTTTCATATCACTGTTTATACCTGTAAAAACAGGTTTACCGGATGCGATACAAACTGCAGGAACGTAGTTTTCGTAAAAGGGCTGGAATAAAAGGACTTCATCTCCGGGGTCAACATGTGCCAGTATCGATGACATGAGGGCCTCGCTGGTACCGCACGTAACAGTAACTTCCTTTTCCGGGTCGTAATCAAGGCGATTGAACTTATCTAGCTTTTCTGAGATACCCACCCGCAGTTCCTCAAGACCCCAGGTGATGGAATATTGGTTGTGATCATTATCTAGAGCATTTATCGCAGCCGCTAATAATCTCTTTGGTGTGTGATACCCCGGATAACCTTGAGAAAGGTTAACGGCTTCATACATCTCGGCCTTTCTGGTCATCTCGCGTATCACCGATTCTGAAATACTTTTTATTCTATTCATTTTATTATGGGTGAATGTAGGTTCCATTTTCACCCTCCAGAGCACTAGAAAGCTTTTCAGAAGAGGTTATCAGTACCTTCTTTCCCCCTCTTTTGAGAAAATGCAATGAGGCTTTTATCTTAGGGCCCATACTACCTGGTGGAAAATGTCCCTCTTCCAAATAATTAAGTGCCTCTTTTACTGTTATGGAATCGATGTTCTTCTGGTCGGGTTGACCGAAATTAAGGCTTACTTGATCCACCCTGGTTAACATTATGAAGAAGTTTTCTTTTATGTTGGTGGCTAGTACAGCGCTGGCTAGGTCCTTATCTATAACTCCATCCACACCTACGTAACTTCCTTCCTTTTCTATGACCGGAATTCCACCGCCACCCGCGGCGATTATTATGTAGCCTTCTTCACCACTAAATACTAATTCTTTTATGATAGGTGATTCGATTATCCTTTTGGGCTTAGGGGAGGGAACAACACGTCTGTACATACCATTGTCCGTTTCCTTCATAACCCATCCCATCTTATTTTTAAACTCATCTATCTTGGATTTTGAGTAATACGGTCCGATAAACTTTGTTGGATTGTCAAAAGCAGGATCTTCCTGATCTACTAACACCTGAGTAACTATACTAAAAATTTGCCTTTTTATGCCTCTTTTCTTCAATTCGTTAGAGAGTACTTGTTGAAACATATAGCCTATGAGGCCCTGTGATTGAGCAACGCATATATCCAGAGGCATCGACGGAACCGCTTGTGAAGCCAGTTCATTCTGAATCAATATGTTACCCACTTGAGGGCCGTTACCGTGGGTTAAAACGAGCTCATATCCATCACCTATCATATCGCATAATATGTTACAGGTCGAGCGCATATGTGCGTACTGTTCTTCGGCAGTACCTTTATCGCCGGGTCGCAGGAGAGAATTACCCCCTAATGCCACCAATGCTGTTTTCATATAATGAACCTCATATGGAGTGGGAGAGGGGTTATGTACTACCCCTATATATATTTTACAACCTAACATCATTAGAGAGGTAAGAACTTTTATATTCTCACGTGGTTCTCTAATAGAGTGATATATTATGGATATAGAGATCTTGGAGACCATCCCAAACGAAAATAATAAGAGAGATTATGAGGTTGAGATAACCGCTCCCGAATTCACATGCCTCTGTCCTGATAAACGAGATCAGCCGGACTTTGCTACAATCACTATTACTTACGCTCCTCATAAAAAACTCATAGAGTTGAAATCACTCAAATATTACCTAGGACGATACAGAAATGAAGAGATATATCACGAAGAAGCTACCAATCGTATATTAGAAGATCTTCTGAAAGTGCTGAAACCAAGATACATTAAGGTGGTTGGAGATTGGAACATAAGGGGTGGAATAAAGACCGTTGTTAAAGTGGAATATCAAAAAAATGAGAGATAGATTCGGAATAAAAAAAATAAAGAGGGAAGAGGTTACCGAGCGTAGGTTTCCAGGAAGAAGTCAAGACTAGGTGTCGATTGATCGTTTAACACTTCTTGTCTACTTTCTAGAGCTTGTAGTATAGGTGGTTCTACAACTCTGTTGACCTCTTGTGCCTCCTTTTTTAATTCAGAAAGAGTTTCAGTTTCGTTTTCTATATCCACGCCACATTGATTAAAAAACTCAGATACATAATCGAGTTTTAGACGTTTCACCAGTTGGTTGAGCAATCTAGCAGGCAGTTCCATGGCTTCTTGCGGACTTTTGTCGCCATGCATTTTAGATATATTGTCGTTTTCAAATACGACCGTAGCGTTGCTGTTAAGGGATAATTCTTTCAAATGTTCCCTTGCCTTGACGATTCTATCACCTTCTACGGAAAATGGCATGACTGCAAAAGAAACTACAAGTTTACCATTTCTTTTTGCTAAGTCCGCTATTACTTTCGAGGCTCCAGAACCAGTACCGCCACCGAGACCGGCTGCTATCAAGACTATGTCTGCCTTTTCAACGGCCTTCAGTATCTGTTCTTCACTCAACTCTGCTGCTCTTTTACCTAGAGTTGGATTACCCATAGCTCCTAATCCATGAGTTAATCCTTTCCCTATAAGCATCTGACGGTCTACGTCAAGATCACCGAGCACACTTTTGTCTGTGTTTATCCCTATGGTCTTTACGTTATCCATATTCTGCTTTGTTATGTACTCAACTATATTGCATCCACATCCGCCTGCGCCGACGATGAAAATCTTTCTATGATAAAGCAGTGCTTCGAGAATCTCTTCAACGGCGCCTTCCATTCCATGTTTTGTGGTATTTGGGGATTTTGGGTTCTCTTCGGTCATTATACCTTGTTCTCCGAACTTCGTTTGCTATCTTTTTAGGGCTTAGGGCCCTTATGTCCTACGGTTCAACGATATTTATCTCCGCAGATATTTGCGGTTCCTTTCTTTATCGAGTTCTATGATACTTTCCACTCGTCCACCAATCTCACCGTATAATCTTAATTTACTCTCAACTTCTTCGGCATTAATGGTGAGCAAGCCTTTCTTTACAAGTTCTTGTAAGGCATGCTCCCAGCTGTCAAAATAGTCAAGAGAGATTAGGTAGTGGATAGAGTGTTTAAACCGCTTGGGTAAATGTATTCTTGCGGGTATTTCGCGTTCACCTTTTCTTATACTGTGACGGCTAATGTATTCTAATGCAGCCTCCCTTATGAACTCTGATCTGTTACTGAAATCATGCCTTCCAATGAATGAGTCTATGATTTCGAGGTCTTCGTCAGACACCCTTAGGGAGATTTTGCTTTCCATTTTACTCGCACCGTTCTTATTTGTGTGTATTACAATCGTATTCCGAATTTAGCTAGTAGGTAGGACATAAGTACATATATTATACATTATTTAAAGTTTTCTATCCCTTCCCATCCGCCTTTTTAATAAGGAATAGATATTCTTTTGTCACCCAATATGTTTTATGTCATACATAACTCTTTCGATTGTATATTTCCATGTTTTCAAACAACTTTATATACCACGTTAGTATGAATCATCTAACGGTGAAATCATATGTTAAACGTATACAGATGTTGGATATGTGGCGAGACGTACCTTGGCGAAGAACCACCGTCAGACTGCCCGTACTGCGGGGCTGACAAACAATTTCTAAAGCCCGGAGAAGAGTATGAGTACCCAGAGGTTGAATTATCTGAAAAATCGAGAGAGAACTTCGAAGCGGCTTTGAAACTTGAGGTTGACAATGCGACATTTTATTTCTGTGCTGCAAAGAGAGCCGAGGATGTTAAAAGACAGGGAATGTTCAAGAGGCTCGCCAAGGTAGAGGCAGAGCACGCAGAATCGATATGCATGTTCCTCGATATCGACGAACCAAGTATCAATAAGAATTCGGAAGAATGTGCCTATCAGCTGTTAGAGAACCTTGAGGACGCTCAAAAGCGGGAAACACGGGCGATAAACCATTATCGCAAATTCGCTGAAGAGGCGGTTGAACCTAGGGTTAAAGAGTTCTTTGAAGCTATCGTTGATATAGAAACAGATCATCTTGAACTCCATCAGCAAGAGTTGGAAGAACTAGAAGAGTAAGCTTACCCCTTAGCGGAAGGTTTATTTTCATCCTTCCTTTTGACTGCGAAGTATTTCAATAGCTTGTATGATTGCTATATACATATACTCGCCATCGTAGCTCACTCACAATTCACAACGGTGGATTCCAAGAAGCTACGAAGTCTCGTTCCACTCGCCATCGTAGCTTAGCGGTAGAGCGGCTGGTTTGTAACCAGCAGGTCGGGGGTTCAAATCCCTCCGGTGGCT
>JAFDTZ010000075.1 GCA_019594305.1 Thermoplasmata archaeon | reverse complement strand
AGAAGCGGAAGATAGAACAATATCTTATAAGTATCTCGGATGCTATCTCGAAGATAGTAATCCGAGTGCTTGAAGGGTTGAGTAAAAAAGTTATCGGACGATATCTAATTTCTTGACCATAATCTTTATTTAGATATGATATAATTTCTGTTGAATTGGAATGGCCGGGGTAAAATGAAAACCAAAAAAAATCTAACGACGAGCATAACGGTGCTGTTAGTCAGTGCTCTGTTATTGTTAAGTATGAATATATCCATAGACACCGCCCTAGGGGCGGAGGATTGGAATTATGAGACCGTGGACAGTGATGGGGATGTAGGTTGTTACAGTTCCGTAGCCATCGACGATGATCACCGTCCTCATATCGGTTATTACGATGATACCAACGGTAACCTGAAGTACGCCGCATGGACGGGAAGTGGATGGTGGATAGATACTGTGGATAGTGATGGTGATGTTGGCATGAGCACTTCCATAGCTTTGGACGGTACAGGAAATCCCCATATCAGTTATTACGATTCCACTAACGGAAATCTAAAGTATACCAGACGTAGTGGTGGCACGTGGAATACAGAGACTGTGGACAGTGATGGTTCCGTTGGTTTTTATGCTTCCATAGTCCTCGATGCAAACGGCCGCCCTCATATAAGTTATTTTGATAACACCAACGTCAATCTAAAATACGCAAGATGGACGGGAAGTGAGTGGAGCATCGAGACCGTGGATAGTAACGGTGATGTGGGTAGCTCTACTTCCATAACCTTGGACAGTGACGGTAACCCCCATATAAGCTATTATGACGGAAACCTCAATCTCAAGTACGCAAGGTGGACCGGCAGCCAATGGAACATCGAGACCGTGGATAACATAAACGAGGGGGATTTCCCTAGAGGGACCTCCATCGCTTTGGACAGCCATGATAATCCTCATATAAGTTACTCCCACTCACATCCTTTGTACGATCTCAAATATGCTCGATGGACGGGTACGGAGTGGATGATCGAAACCGTTGATAGTGATATAACCGTAGGCGATGTCTCGAGCATAGCTTTGGACGGTAGTGATAATCCGCATATCACTTATGGCCTTTACGGCACCAATAATTTCCTCAGATATGCCAGGTGGACCGGAACAGAATGGACCACCGTGATCCCTGACACCAGTGGCGATTCCGTCGGTTCTCGATCGTCAATGGTGCTCGACAGTATCGGTAATGCATATATAAGTTACAGAGACGATGGCAATCAGAACCTTAAGTACGCTCGGTCCATTATCGATGCCCCGGATGCGCCGCAAAATCTGCAAGCGGTTCCGGGTGATAAGCAGATATCACTTTCATGGGAGGCTCCTTCCGACGACGGCGGTGGTAGTATTATCGGATACAATATCCATCGCGGTGAATCCAGCGGAAACCTTAGCTACCATGATACTGTCGACGCAGGTACATTTTCCTTTAACGACACAGTACTAACCAACGGCCAGACGTATTACTACATAGTATCTGCGGAGAACGGTGCCGGTGAAGGTGAGTTTACAGAAGAAGCAAACGCTATGCCGGTGGGACTACCCTCTTCACCTGGTAACTTGGCTGCCGGTGCGGGAGATGAACAGGTAACATTATCGTGGGATACCCCGGCAGACGACGGCGGCAGTGACATAACCGGATACCGTATATACCGAGGAGAGGTCAGCGGTAATCTAAGTTATCACTACGGCGTAGCAGGTGATATATATTCTTACATAGATATAGGTTTGACCAACGACCAGATATATCATTACCAGGTAAGTGCGGTGAACGATGTTGGAGAAGGCGATAGGTCGGAGGAGGTAAGTGCTACCCCGTCTTCGGACATGACCATTCCTTCCGCACCGCGTAATCTTCAGAGGTCTGCGGGAGACGAACAAGTGACACTATCATGGGATCCGCCGGCAGAAGACGGCGGCAGTGATATTACAGGTTACAACATATACAGGGGAACCACCAGCGGGAGTTTAAGCCTACACCAAAGTGTAAGCGGTTCCACGTATGTAGATACAGGTTTGACCAACGACCAGATCTATTATTATCAGGTAAGTGCGGTGAACGGTGTTGGAGAAGGTCCCCTATCCACCGAGGTAAACGTTACACCTTTTTCGGAGGAAACCAACGGCGAATCGGATACGGATGAACCTGATAAGGACTTCCTTTCGTCCTATTGGTGGATCTTCCTGATCTTGATAATTTGTGTTATAGTTTTACTAGCCATAGTTCTGTTGGTAAGGAAGAAAGAGACTCCCGTTTCCGAGCCTATGTACGATCAGCCTGAAACGCCCCCTGCTCAACCGGAGCAGACGCCTGCGGTAGTAAACGAATCCCTCGCCACCAAACTTGAGGAACTACAGGACATGAAGAACCGCGGACTGATAACCGAAGAGGAATTCCAGACCAAGAAAAAGGACATTCTGGATCGATTTTAGGTATCGATGACGGTGCCCCGGTCAGCAGCTTTCAGTACTCTACTACCCAAGTTACAGGTTCGTCCGCACTGTTGTATAGCAGGTAGCCCTGCCCTGGTTGGAATTCGAAGATGGCAGGGTCGTAGTGATATGCAAGGTTGTATTCCGTTGTAGCATCGAAGTAGCCCACTTTAGTAACTTCTGTTGGAAGTCCGTTTGTTTGACCTGTACCAGCGGTTTCGCTCGGCAATCCAACCATGTTCCATCCCGGGTACAGTGTGATGTCCGTGCTTACCGGGAAATAGCCTTCCAAGGTCAACGTGTCATCAACGCTCATCCGTATCCATACACCCATTGTATGACCCCACGAGTGCAAGTTATTGTAACGTTCCGCTCTACCGGGAACGTAACTCTTCCACTCGCCTGACACGGCATCGTAGTACATCACACGGTCGTAGCTACCGTCTATATCTGCAAGTACAGCCGTAATAGATTTGTCCTCCAGTTCAAGGTTAATGGACACAAAGTTCCAGCCGTCGCTTTCGGCGTAGGCATATAGGTCCAGTACCATCGAGCCGGCTTCCGGCAGCTCCTGCCACTGCAAGAGCGGATACGTTACATCCTCTACCATGTGCCATATATTGTCGAAGTCCCAGCCTGCATCGGTGAAGGTGGACTGAGTTTTCATTTCAACCGTCGTCTTGCCCGTAGCGTTACCGGCAGTGGACGTTTGACCGCTGGTATCAACGTCCCAGAAGTTGCCGAGCATCTCGTAGTGATCTCCGCCCGTATAAACCATTCCTGCAAAGCCTTTGTCATCGATTTCCTCATCATCTTCAGATGTGAAGAGCCCTGTTGAATAGCAGTTGATAATCGAACCCGAATTGTTACCTACAAAGCCGCCGATCCTAGGTGAGAGGGAGCCTGATACTATGGTAACGTCCCCTGTTGAATACACATTATTTAGGAAACCATCCAAGTTATGCCCGAGGAAGCCCCCGACATAGCTAGCCCCCGTCGTATCCCCCGATGCATAGGAGTTATTCACCATGCCGTCGTGGTTTCTTCCTAAGAATCCACCCACAGTGTTATGTCCGGTTGTGACACCGGTGGCGTATGAATTTTCAACCAATCCATTTCCATTATTGCCTATGAGCCCACCGATATACCATTCACCGGTTGTCTCTCCAGTTGCATAGCACCCCGATACCCTATGTTCTGCACTGCCGAAACCTGCTAGTCCACCTACATACCATCTTCCATCCACATTTCCGGTTACGTATGAATCGAGTACTTCACTACCATAGATCATCCCCACCAGCCCGCCAACATAATCATGGTCTCCACTAACGTTCCCAGTGGCGTAGCAATTGGAGACGTTGGTAAAGAAGTTATATCCGATCAAGGCACCTACATAAGTATATCCCGTTATATCGTTATCAACAAGTCCGATGTTTTTTACCTCTGTATGATAGGTAAGACCGAATAAACCTACATACGTTCTACTGGGTCTGTTGATGTACAATCCACTGACTGTAAAATTGCTGCCTTCTAACGTGCCTTCGAAGCCTCTCCAAACCCATTTGTTGTTCTCCCATGATCTCCTGCCTATGGGTTCGAAGCCCGCACCGTTGTTCCAACCCACGGTTTCGCTGGCATCTATATCAGTTCCCAACACATAATCTCCGTTTAGGTCACATCTTATAAGGTCCAGTTCGAAGATATTGGTGATAACATAACTTATAGAGACTTCCCACATATGCACAGGATACTCGGTGTTATCTGGTCTGATATACCATATAGAGTCGAAATCCCAGTCTTCATCGGTATACGTGCTCTTCGTTTGCATCTCTAGGGTACCTAAACCTGTAGCTTCACCGGATGTATCGCTCTGCCCTGACGTGTCAACATCCCAGAAATTGCCCTTCATCTCGTATATCCCACCGGTGGTGATACCCCCTACGAAGCCTTTGTCCGTGGGATTCTCCGCATCCTGGTAGATTACGGAACCAGTGGAATAACAGTCTATCATCTTAGCTTGATAGTTTATTCCTCCAAAGCCACCTACGTATGAGCTTGTACCGGATATCCGGGTTACGTTCGCCCGTGAGTAGCAATCGTAGGTGTAACCTCCGTTGTTGTACCCAATTAAACCACCGGAGTAGCCTTCTCCGTTTACTTCTCCGGCTGCATAAGATTCTAAAATCGTGCCTGTATTGGTTCCCACAAGACCTCCGGTTCTGGAGGATCCTTCAACAATACATTCAGCACCGGTTCTCCACACCGTTCCTCCGGAGTTTCCCCCTATAAGACCGCCGACGTAGTTCTCTCCCGTCACCTGTCCCGTGACAGAGCTGTTGTGAACCTGTCCTTCGCTCCTTCCCATGAGTCCTCCCACGTAGTATTGGCCCCCGGTCACATCCAAATCATCCAAACTTACATAACCTATGACCCCTCCGAAATCAACCCTACCGAACAGACCGACATTAGAGGCACTCGGTCGGTAGATGAACAACCCGCTTATTGTGTTATTTCTTCCGTCAAAGGTCCCGGTGAACCGTTCCTCAAAATCGCCCAGGGGTTCGAACCCCGCTCCGGAGTTCCACTCACTGGTGATGGATGCGTCTATATTGTTAGCCAACGCATAACTCGCACTCAAATCCAAATTTATGTCTTGCAGATCCCAAACATCTTCTATCAGAAATGGGCTGTCGATCGTACCGTCTCCGGCATCGAACACGGCATCCGCAGCTTCGCTTTCCATGATTGCTGCCTCACCGCCGAATACTATCACCAGTCCGCTGATAGATAACGTGAGGGCTAGTAGGACCACAAATACTTTTTTTTTCATGTTTTTAACCACCCTGATTTTTCTTATGATATCTCCATAACTCTACTAACATATTAAACTATATGATGGATTATTTACCCTGCGTCGAGGGTTAATACTACCATTTTTACATTACACGGATCGCCCCGGGTACCGGTGGTTAAAAGTATCAAGAGGCAAAGATTTTATACATTACGGGAATTTATGTTACATGGATGAAAGCGCTCATGGCGTATCCTTCATTCCAGAGCTGGCGGGCAGAACAAAAGAGTTGGAACGGTTGAAGAAACATTGGAACGATGCCCTGAACGGTAAAGGATCGACCGTTTTTATCTCGGGTGAAGCAGGTATAGGTAAAACACGGCTGGTAAGCGAGTTGATAGATTCCGACGACGACGCAAGGGTGATCAAAGGATGGTGCCTTTCGGATAACCTGGAACCCCTGATGCCCTTCAGGGTGGCTATGAGGAACGCCGATATGTCCCACCTCATGTCCGATACGCCTCCTCCCAAGGTGATATCAACCTATCTAATCAACGAGGACGGTATCCTGGTGGCCAAGGCGGAGCGTGAAGAAAGCGGTCTGGACCCCGATATCTTCGCCTCCATGCTCACTGCCGTGGCCAATTTCGTGAGCGACTCCTTGTCCATGATGGGGCGTGCCGGAGAGGGCAAGCTAAACGACATCGGATTCGGGGACCATGTAATCATAATACAAACCCAGAATAACCTCTCACTGGCTGTTGTCATCGAAGGCACCAAAAGTGAATTTTTGATCTACGACATGAACAGGATACTCGAGGAAATCGGAGACGAACTAAAGGGATGGGTGGGTGATATGAAAACCACGAGAAATATCGAACCGAAATTATCGTGTTTCCTGGGATCCGGCAGCTACGATGGTATATACATGATCGAAGATCCCAAGCTCAGGCAGGAAAATCTTTTCGATAACGTTCTTCTCGGCCTGCGGAGAACCGCCGTGGAACGGCCTGTAATACTGTTCCTTGATGACGTACAATGGGCGGACCCCTCTACCCTCAAGTTACTCCATTATCTCGCAAGGAACACCAGGGAAAACCACTTGTTGATACTATGCACTTACAGATCCGAGGATATCTTGGGGGCTGATGGAACACTGAACCCCCTGAAAACCACCATGCAGAACATGAGCCGGGAACATCTCTACGATGAAATAACATTGGACAGGCTGGACGGCTCCTCGGTAAGTGATATATTGATGCAGCTTCTGGGTGATACGCTAGTCGAATTCGTTGATCGGATAAACAAGGAGAGTGAAGGGAACCCCTTTTACCTCCTGGAGGTCATCCGTATGCTGGTGGAGGAGGGGCATCTCACGGAGAAAAACGGTACTTGGATACCCCGGGAAAACATCCAAGATGTACATATACCCTCCAGGATATACGACGTGGTTGTGAGAAGGTTGGACCGGTTGGTAAAGGAACAGAGGGAATTGCTTGAATGTGCCAGCGTGGTGGGTGACGAGTTCGAAAGCAAGCTGCTCGGGCACGTGACCGGTATGAACAGGATGTTGCTGCTGAAAAATCTCAACAGTATAGAAAATACACACCGGTTGATTCATTCCGCGAACAGGAAATACAGATTCGACCACAACAAGATACGGGAGGTCCTGTACAATGGGATAAACGGGGAATTAAGGGAGGAATACCATCTTGCGGTTGCCGAGGGCTACGAGACACTGTTCGACAAGAATATGGACGAATACCTTACGAACATCGCACATCATTATTTCACCGCACGGGACGTGAGGGCGGTGGAATATCTGTTACGGGCGGGTGACCTTTCCCGCAAGACCTATGCCAACGACGAGGCCATAAAATTCTACAGCGCTGCTATGGCCCTGACAGATAGTGACCACATCAGCACGAGAAGGGCACTGGAAGGATCCGGGGATGTGTGTGCGGTGATCGGTGAGTACGACCAGGCTGAGGAATATTACGAAAAGGCATTCGAACTCGTGGGTATCCACCGTGACAGGGCCGTGCTTTACCGAAAACTGGCCTTTGTGTACAGGGGAAGGGGTGACTACGAAAAATCATTGCTGTACTCGGACAAAGGATTAGCTATCGTAGGCGATGATGAGATAGAGCGGTGTAAGCTGCTCCAGGTAAAGGGTAAGGTTCACCTGTTGAAGGGCGAATACGATATGGCAATAGAGGTGTACCGGGATGAGATGGAACATGCCACCGGTCTTGGGCTGGAAAAAGAGATAGGACTCGCCCTGTGCAACATCGGAAGCGTGTACAATTGTAAAGGCGATTACCACGAAGCCGAGGAACATATCAAGGAAGCCATCGAATTGCTGCAGGGGTGCAACGAAATGGCACTCCTAGGTCCTTCCTGGAACCAGCTAGGTATGGTGTACAGATACAAGGGTGAGCTGGAAAAAGCCCTGGAGTGTTATGAAAAGAGCTACGAAATATTTGATGAAATTGGCGATAAATCCAATATGGCTGCCTTAATAAACAATATAGGTATAGTTCACTGGATACGGGGAGAGCTGGAAAAGGCCATCGAATACCAGGAACGAAACATGGGTATAGTAAAAATGATCGGAGATAAGAGGGGACTGGCTTCCGCCATGAATAATATGGGTCTGATATACTCCACGAAGGGAGAGCTTGACAGGGCCCTTGAATACTACAACGGGACCGTTGAACTGGTAAAAGAGATGGATGATAAATGGGGGCAGGCCGTCATCCTGCTCAACATGGCCGAGATATTTCTGGATAAGGGGGATCTGGATAAGTCCCTTGAACATAGCATCACCGGATCGGGGCTTCTTGAAAAGGTCGGCGACAAAACCACCATGGCGACGTCCCTATTTACCATAGGAAAGGTATACTTTTACAAAAATGAACTTGCATCTTCATTGTCCTACTACCGGGACAGCCTTGCACTGCGTAGCGAAATAGGGGACAAAAAGGGTATCGCGGAATCGGGGGGTGGGTTGGCGGAAACCTTGCTGAAGATGGGTGATACCGCGGAATCTAAAAAAAATGCAGTCACCGCCCTGTCCCTCGCCTTGGAAGTGGGTACGAAGAACGAGGACGCATACATTCGCAACATTCTTGGGAAGATACACAGGGAAAAAAACCGATTTAAGGAGTCTGAAGAAGAATTCCGAAGGGCACTGTTACTCATGGACGAATGCGGGGATAAAAAAGGACGCCCCATTGTTATCTACGAGCAAGGGTTGTTGTACAATGCCAGGGGTGACATGGATACGGGCAAGGAGTACCTTGCCAGATCCCTTTCCATGTTCCAGGAGGTCGGCATGAAATTCTGGGCGTCTCAGGCGGCCTTGCAACTTGAGAAATTGACCGGCTAACCCCATGATAGTGAGAAACCGGATCTATGCCGCTTGTACAGATGGTCTACTAGAAGGATCCAAGATGTTTACAAATAAATCGAACTTTTTAATATTCAACCGTCCATGTTACCTGGTATTCAGCACCGTTGTAGATCCAGTAACCGCTACCAGGTTGGAAGATGAAGGTCCCGGGGCTGTGGTCATATGCGACATTGTATTCCTCAATAACTTGGAAGTACCCTACCACCGTAACCTCACCTGGCAGTCCGTGGTTGCCACTGCTCTCTCCAGGCAGCCCTACCATGTTCCATCCCGGATAAAGTGTGATGTCCGTGCTTGCAGTTGCCGTTCCTGTGACGGTAAGAACATCATCTGTGTTCATGAGTATCCACAAACCCATCTGGTTATCCCATGTATCCAGGTTGTTGAAGTGTTCGTCTCTTCCGGGTAAGTAGGTGAGCCATTCGCCGGCGTCAGCAGCGTAATACATCAACCGGTCATAGTTACCGTCGATATCGTCCAAGATGGTCTTCAGTGAGGTATCCAACGGTATTATGTTGAATGATACGAAGTTCCAGCCCGTTGCTTCACCGCCTGCAAACAAAGGTATATCGAAGGTGACGGGTTCGACATATTCCTCCCACCATAAACGCGGGTAATCGTTTCCTTGATCGATGTACCATATCTCATCTTCATGATCCTGGATCAGGGCGATATCCCAGCCTGCATCAGCAAAAGTGCTCAAGGCCTTCATCTCTTCGGTGCTCTTACCCTCTCCGCCATCACTGGTTGTCTGGCCGGAGGTTTCAATATCCCAAAAACTGTTGGATACCACACCGCCTACTCTGTAGCCTATCAGACCACCCACATCCGTGCCGCCAGATACGCTTCCCGTGGAATACGTGTTCTGTATATTCGTACCCCATACGTATCCGATCAACCCCCCGGCATACCAATTACTTCCCGTAACGGTACCTGAAGCATAGGAATCGGATATAGTGCCGTCCTCGGTATCCCCAACGAGTCCTCCGACACAACTGCTTCCGATTATCGTGCTCGTAGCGTATGATTCGATTATCGTGCCCCCGAGATTTCTACCTACAACTCCTCCGACATACCAACCACCTACCACATCTCCTGCGGCGTAAGACCTCTCCACAGTACCATCTACATTAAATCCAACTAGCCCTCCTATCCTACCATCATCGGCGTTTACATCAACCACGGCGAAGGAATCCTCCACCATCCCCGGATTGTTCTCTCCCACGAGACCACCCACCCTGTACCCGCCGTAAACCGCACCCGTGGCATATGTATTGGACACCGTACCGCTATTGTAACCCGCAAGGGTACCTACAACATAGGATCCGCCTGTGATGTCAGCATCTAAAAGTCCTACGTCGAATACCACACCCGTCTCACCTATATTCCCGAAAAGTCCTATGTTGTTGGTGTCGGGTCTGTAAATGTGAAGGTCGGTTATTACGTATCCCTGTCCGTCGAAGGTACCGGTGAACGTGCTAATGGGTGAAAACCCCGCTCCACCGTTCCATCCCGAAGTCTCCGAGGCGTCTATGTCGTTGGCCAGTGTGTAGTTCGCACTTGGATCATTGTTCAGCGCCTGGAGATCGTGTACATCCTCTATAAGATACGGGTTATCCCGAATTCCTTCTCCTTCTCGGAAAATGTAAGTAACTGCCGGACCATCTAGATTTTGCGTTCCTCCATTGCCCGCAACCATGATCACGCTGAGAATCAGCATAAGGGCGAGCCCGAATGTGAGTGTACTCTTCAACATTTAATTCCTCTTCCCTGCTATGCTCGAAAGATGTATTTAATGGTTTGCGGTTTTTTTTCCGAAGATTTTACCTCTGTGGAGAAAGTCTACGCTCTATGTACCTTACTAACTGCTACATGTCCATCCCCTGTACTTTTATCGAAATCGTTTAAAGCTTCTCCAAAAAGATAGGGCAACATCTCTTCGATACTCTCGTCTATAAATGTCTAAGATTATTCTTCTGCGGAGTAGGATTCTCAAATGTACCTTATATAATATCCGATTTTGATTTTTTAAAAAAAAGAAAAAAAGGGT
>JAFDTZ010000052.1 GCA_019594305.1 Thermoplasmata archaeon | reverse complement strand
TGCCGAGCTCGGTCAGCGGTAATCATGGCTTACCGGGAGACATCGATGTGATAGGTTACTTCGACGCATCCCAGACGTACAACCTTGCATACAGCTACAGCCCCGGTGCCTTCGTGTTCGAACCGGGCAAGGGATACTGGATATACAATCCTACCGGTACGGCGATAACGTGGACCGTAGACTACTGAACACCATTACTTTCTCTCAAACCCCTTTCTATCCTCTTTTTTATACAAAGGGGATCAAGAACTATAAGACGGTATTCGGATGCTGGATAGAGATACGATAATCAACATGAAATATGACAGAAGCTTGTCGACCTGCGAACATACATATAAAGACGATTTTATCCAATGCCTGAGGACTGCTCGAAGAGAGACACGAGATCGGGAACTTATAATATGCATAGATATCATCCTAGAGATGTTGAAGTGATTAAATTGTCATATAACCTTTTGACATAGAAAAAGGTGTTGTAGAATGATTGGAAATACTCTTTCAGAGTTGAGTGTTGCAAAAAACTTCTTTTTTTAAATTAAAAGGAATTATCTTCTTATTTGGAAGGAGGCCACTCTCTTTTTATTTCGGGTGCATTAAGCTTCTTTTGGGATTCTGACGACATAGGATCGCTTTCCTTTCCGCAGTGTTTGCATTTAAGCTTTCCTTCCTTGGTGTATAAAGCTGTGTGGTTTCCGCAATCGGAACATACGAAAGCGGCCTCGACACCGGTCGTCTTGTGCCCCTCTTCCTCTTCGCTTACCTTGGGCTGCCGTATCTCTGAAACTGGTCGAATCAGCCAAACAATCGCTTTTTTTGTAAACATGTAAGAGAAGTAAACTCCTAAAAAGAGTGTTATTATTATGAATATACTAACCACCTCTCCTAGGCTTGGTGATAGCTTGTTGAATACCGAGGTGAAGTTCCAAGCAAAGTGAAAGAGTATACATGAATAAAGTCCGTCTTTTGCAAAAAGATATCCGAATACGAGTCCTGCTAAAAATGTAGGGGGTAATTTATATAGATCCCATGATGCTAGATGTGCAAAAGCAAAAATAGATGAGGAAAACAATATCGGCCAAATAACAAATCGATCCTTTGTACCAAAGCCGCCTAGGATATATCTCTTCAAATCTGTTTTATCATTTAATACCGCATATATGGTCATAGGAAGACCGATAAAAACCACCCTTATAGTGATCTCCTCCCAAACAGAAGCCCTGGTGAGCGAATATATCATTTGCCATAGCTCCAATTCATGTATACCCGGGGTATGAAATGTAATACCAAGCATCTGAAGTATTATAAGATAGGTATAATATATAAAAAGGAGAGCGGAAAAGGTAAATGCTAAGCGTGAAATAGGTGAATCGGTAAGGCTGAATTTTTTCTTTTTAACTCGTGAATCACTTTTGTAATACAAAAATATTCTCGAACCCTCGAGGTAAAGAAGATAGGCAAAGGATACCAGCACACTGATGATAAGAAAGATAGTATAAGCCACAAAGTAATACCCACCTACCTCTGCAATGGGTACAACGAAAACCAGTACCACATAGATAACCGTCTTGTGCACAAAGGTTTCCGGTAGAATCACACTGATGTGCCCTGCAAGAACGATGATGCAAAGGGATAAGAAAATTGTAAAAGAGCTGATCGTGATGATAAATAAAAAAGTTTTAAATTTGTTTTTCAGTACCTCAAGGTCAGACTTATCGTTTCCGGATGTGTCCTTGGTTTCATAGGCACACCACATACAGCGACCGTTTTCCATTTCATTGCCACATCGTGGGCATTCCATAGTACCGAATTTGAACTGACTTATTAACAGTTTTCCCTTAATCCTGTAGTACTAGATACTTAAACGAAGGATACACGAGTATTGGTCTAACCTTTCTTACGCTTTACCTCAGATGGTACCAACTTATCTATTTCTTCCTTCTTTACCTTGTTGATTAAAGTATCGCGGAGTTTGAATTTTTGTACCTTACCCCGCCCGGATTGTGGTAGTTCTTCGCCTATTTCTACATAACGTGGTACTTTTGCACTTGCCACCTTACCGTATAGAAAATCAACAACATCCTGAGGTGTCATCTCCGCACCTTCGAAGAGTATCACTGCTGCAACAACAACCTCACCTAGGTCTTTGTCCGGAACCCCGACGACGGCTACTTCGCGTATGCTAGGATGCTCTATAAGAAATTCTTCTATCTCTCTTGGATAGACATTGAAGCCGCCTACGATAACCATATCCTTTTTTCGGCCTACGATTTTTACGTATCCCCGTTCATCCATTTCGGCGAGATCGCCTGTGTGCAGCCATCCGTATTCTATGGTCTCGGCCGTAGCCTCGGGTTTTTTGTAGTATCCATCCATCACATTGTATCCCTTAACCAACAATTCACCGGTCTCCCCTTCAGGGACTTCGTCTCCTTCGTCGTTAACTATCTTTATCTCTTGATCGGGTAGCACACGTCCCACCGTTTCGACCCTGTCCTGTACGGAATCGTCGAATCTTGTCATCGTTACACTCGGGGAGGCCTCGGTAAGTCCGTAAACGATAGATACGTTACACCCCATATCATTGATGACCGACTGCATGGTCTCCACCGGGCATGCGGAACCAGCCATTATACCTGTACGAAGTGAGCTCGTATCGAATTTAACCTTCTTTAAAAGCTCCAGTTCACGGATGAACATCGTCGGGACGCCGTGGATCATTGTTGCACCCTCACGTTCTACCAACTGGAGTGCCTTTCTGGGAGAGAACTCTTCCATAGGTATCATAGTGCCACCGAAGTTGATCATCAATGTGATACTCAGTACATTTCCAAAGCAGTGACTGAAGGGTACCGGTATGATCAACTTATCCTCGGGTGTGGTCTGAAGTATCTCACCCGTATCGTGGGCATTCTTCAATATTTGATGATGGTTGAGCATCACACCCTTTGGTTTTCCCGTGGTTCCGGATGTGTATAATATAAAGGTCACATCCTCCGGAGCAGTATCTTCCTTCGACTTGATATACTCTTCATCTTTCTCCCATCCCTTTCCTCCGTCGATAGCATCCTTATATGATATCGTAGGTAATTTTTCGCTACTGCCGTCAAGCAATATGACCGTATGAAGTTTATCAAGGGACGGGCCTACCTCTTCCAAGATTTGTAAAAATCTGTATCTTCCGGCCTTATCAGTTGTTATTACCGCTTTAGTATCAGAATCGCTGAACATATACTCTATCTCGGAACTCTTGTACCACGGGTCTGTGGGAACGACGACAGCGCCTATCTTTGGTATGGCAAACCACGCCACCACCCATTCGGGGTGATTAGTGAGCCATAAAGCTACTTTATCGCCCTTGCCGATACCTCTTTTTTTAAGAGAGTACGCTAGCCTTTCCGCCTCTTCGTTGAGTTCCTTATATGTCATTCTCCGCCCTTCGAAGACTATGGCATCTTTATCCGGGTGTTCAGAGGCTTTTTCTTCCAGAAGTCGTCCGATGGTTGTTTTCATGTTATCACCTATGAATTTATGATTTTCCGTATGGATAAGGGTTAATAAACGTTATCGTTCTTTAAGCATATTGAAGAACACTAATTTTTTATGTTTTTCATATCAAAAAGCTCTTTCGAAGTACCAAATTGTTTAAGGATAACGATTTTAAAAGTCTTTGTTTTTAAAGCCATCTTCCGCGAAAGCTTTATAGACATCCTATTTATGCACCCTTTAATCTCTATAAAAAAACAAGAGTGAGACCATGAAAATCATAAAAAAAGATGACCTGGACTCTTTTGTGGATGAACTTATCGTGAACGACCCGCGAGAAGTAGTGGGTGTTAAGGAAAGAGGTAATAAGTATGTTTTCGACACACTTAGATCTTCAGAAGAACTAAGACTGGATTACGACGTAACCATACTGCCACCCAAAAAATATTTTCTACCTCAACGAGAAACACTTCTTAAGTTCAGATCTAACGATAAGATCAAAGCAGAACCGGAGAATGACGTAATCGAGAGGATAATCCTCGGTATCCATCCCTACGATCTAATAGCGATACAGCAGATGGATAGGGTTTTCAGTGAAGAACCGGAAGATCCGAACTATCTGAAGAAACAAGAATCTACGGTACTGATAGGTGTGAACATGAGTAAAGCATCGGAAAGGTGCTTTGCAGGCAGCATGAAAACGGCTTTCACCGATGACGGATACGACCTGATGCTCACGGACCTAGGCGGTAGATACGCCGTTGAGATCGGTACCGACAAAGGTAAGGAACTTCTAGACAAAAGCGGTGTAACCCTGGAGGATGCCAGTGAAGATGACAGGAAATTGCTGGAAGAGATAAAGAATAACCTGAAATTCGAAACCAAGATGAACTTCGAACCCGGCGAACTACCGGAGCTCATGAAAGCAAACTACGGCAACGACAAATTCTGGGAAGAGAACGCTGAAAACTGCTACTCGTGCGGTACCTGCAACCTCGTGTGCCCGACATGTTACTGCTTCGACGTAAAGGACCTAATGGAAGTTACCTTGACCGAAGGCAGCAGGATACGCCAGTGGGACGGTTGTTTGTTGGAACACTTCGCAGAGGTTGCCGGCGGCGAAAACTTCAGAGAAGAACGGGCCGAACGATACCGACACAGATACATGAGAAAGGGTCTTTACCTACATAATAAATTCGAAGACATAGCATGCGTGGGATGCGGCAGATGTTCTTCCCAGTGTGTACCTGATATAGCGGATCCCGCAGAAATTTTCAATAAATTAAAGGAGGGGGAAATATGAATGAATCACCATATCTACCGGAAGACGCAACGATATTGAAAATCACGCCAATGACGGAGAGAGAAACCCTCTTCGAGATAAAATTGGACAACTACAACGCACTTGGTCATCAGCCGGGACAGTTCGTCGAAGTCAGCGTGCCCGGAGTGGGCGAAGCCCCCATATCCATATCGTCCTCCCCCACCAAGAAGGGAAATTCATTCGAGTTGTGCGTACGTGCGGTCGGTAATGTTACAAATGTACTTCACGGACTCAAAGAAGGCGACAAGATAGGTATCCGAGGTCCTTACGGTACCGGTTTCCCCGTGGACGAACTGAAAGGTAAAGATGTTCTCTTCATCGCCGGCGGCCTAGGTATAGCACCGTTACGTTCTTTCATCAACTACGCTCTTGACAGACGTGATGAATTCGCCGATGTCAAGATACTTTATGGGTGCAGGGCACCCTGTGAAATACTATATGGCGACGAGGTTGGCGGATGGAAGGAAAGGGATGATATCAGATATCATGAAACCGTTGACAGATGTCCCGAAGGAGTTTGCTGGGAAGGTAACATCGGTGTGATAACCACATTGATTCCCGGTATCGATATAGACCTGGAAAACACCTATGCGGTTGTTTGCGGACCCCCTATAATGTACAGATTCGTGCTCATGGAGCTGGACAAGAAGAACATACCGGACGAGCGTATAATACTGTCCCTGGAAAGGCACATGAAATGCGGCCTCGGTAAATGCGGACACTGCCAGATCAACGGTAGTAAAGGTGAATACTACGTATGCCAGGATGGGCCGGTATTCAACTATGCAGACATCAAAGGATTCGAGGAGGCGTTATAATGAAACAGAAGATCAAACCCAAGGTAGCGTTCTTCGACTTTGCCGGTTGCGAAGGAGACCAGCTACAGATAGCAAATCTGGAAGAGAAAATACTGGACTTGCTTAACCTCGTAGAAGTGGTGAGCTTCCGTGAGATTATGAAAGAACATTCCGATGACTACGATATAGCTTTCATCGAAGGTTCTGCGACCAATGCTCACGCTGAAGAAAGGTTGAAGGAAATACGTAAGAACGCCGATCTAGTGGTTGCCATCGGCGCCTGCGCTACCATCGGGGGAATTAACTCCATACGAAATAAGCAAAACCACGACGAAGTCGGCAAACGTGTTTACGGAGATAACGCGGAGCTTTCAGAACTTTACATTAGCTGGGAAAAGGCAAAACCCATCGATGCGGTCATCAAGGTAGATTACAAGATACATGGATGCCCTATAGACCGGGACGAATTTTTACATGTGGTTGAATCACTGGTAGTGGGCAGAGTACCTAACATACCGGGTTACCCGGTATGTGTCGAATGTAAGCTCAACGAGAACGTATGCGCCTTCGAGCGAGACGAATTCTGCGTTGGTCCGGTCACTAGAGCGGGATGCGACTCTTGCTGTGTTAACGAAGGAACCAGATGCTGGGGATGTCGTGGGCTAATAGACAAACCCAACGAAGAGGCACACATGGAAGTACTTGAAGAATACGGCTTGACCCCCGAGGACGTGATGAAGGAATTTGACCTTTACTTTACGTGGCAGAAGGAGGCTCGAGAAAATGAATGAAGATATAGATATTAACGTTGAATACCTGACAAGAGTAGAAGGGCATGGAAACATAGTCGTGAACACGAGCAGCGGAAACATCGAGACCTGCCAATGGCAGGTTGTGGAAGCTCCGAGATACTTCGAATCTCTGGTAGTCGGAAGAAACTGGAAGGAACTACACCATATCACATCAAGGATATGCGGTATATGCTCCATCGGACATACGCTTGCTTCACTGAAAGCTACCGAAGATGCCATGGGAATAAAGATCTCCAGACAGGATGAATTGTTGAGAAAACTTGCACTACACGGAGAGAACATGCAGAGCCACGTACTCCACGTAGGATACCTGGTACTGCCTGACCTAATGAATGTGGGCTCGGTGATACCGCTTGCATCATCACATCCCGAAGAGGTCAATACCGTAATCAGACTGCATCGTCTTGCTAACGACATGTCAAAGATGATGGCGGGAAGAACTACACATCCTCAGAGATTGATACCCGGTGGATTCTCCAAAATACCAACTGTTGAGGAACTTAAAGATCTGAAGAAAAAATTGGCGGCTTCCGTAGAAGACCTTACTACAGTCGCCGAGTTACTCGTGCAGCTGTCACCCGGAATACCGGATTTTACCCGTGAAACGGAATTCATCTCACTTAAATCAGATGGAGAATACGCGATATACGACGGCTATAACTTCTCTTCTGATACAGGTAAAAGTGATGTACATGACTATCTGAACATAACCAACGAGTACGAAGTACCGCAATCGACGGCAAAGTACACAAAGAACAACCGGGAATCCTACATGGTAGGCGCCCTAGCAAGGCTGAACAACAACTACGATCAGCTCACCCCGCTGGCCAAAAAGGTATCCGAGATGTTCGGTTTGAAACCCATGAACTTCAACCCATATATGAACAGCGTCGCTCAGGTAGTCGAGATAGTGCACAGCGTTGAAGATTCCATGGCAATAATCGATGAGCTGTTGGAGAAGGGACTCGAACCCCAGAAGGACTTCCATCGACGTGATATAACGGTAAAAGCAGGTACCGGCATAGGTGCCGTCGAGGTTCCCAGAGGTATACTGTTCCACGAATATACCTACGATGAAAACGGTGTATGTACCAAGGCTAACTGTATCATACCCACGAACCAGAACCACGCTAACATACAGCTGGATATGGAAAAGCTGGTACCGGAGATCCTCCACAAAACGGAGAAGGAGATCGAGTTAACACTGGAGATGCTGGTTAGGGCGTACGATCCCTGCATATCCTGCTCGACACACTACGTTGACGTGAAGTTCGTCAAGTAGGCGGAAGGTGCCGACGTGGCATCTGCAGAAAACGGAGAACAGCTCAGGCGTCTCGTACACGTCCTTACCTCTTCCTTTATTTTTTATTACTGGATACCACCGGTTATCGTTGGAATAAACAAAGAATCTTGGCTAGTGATATTTCTAGCCGTAGTGTTGGCCATCGATTCTTATCGTATGCATACCGGATGGAGAGTGTACGGTGCCAGGGAATACGAACACAACAGACCTTCGGCTTTGGCTCTGGTGGCCATCGGTGTGACCGTGGGTCTTCTGTTCTTCCCGAAACATCTGGTGGTTCCGGCGATCTTGACCATGGCATTCGTGGACCCGGTGATACGAGCCGTCAGATATAACCATGGATATATCTATCCGGCTCTTCCGCTGTGCATGGCGATAGCCATCTTCTACGGTGCTCTACACTATCTGACCGATTGGAATGCAGTGTATGTATTCGGACTGGCCGTGTTAGGCGGGTCCGTGGCCGTTGCCGTAGAGAGGCCGCACATGGAATGGCTGGACGACGATCTTCTCATGATAATGGTGCCCATGATCGTGTTGTGGTTGTTGTCGGTATTGTTAAAGATATGAGTGTTTCACCAATTCTAGTCCGGCCATTATACAGTCAGTAAAAACAGCTAGAGAGGAATAACATTAACCGTTCTTCCGTCCAATTCCCACCGATCTTACATATCCTCGGTTATCAGAAAAAATTGGAAATCCTTCGGCATTTTTAACAGATTTTTCGCGTGATCTCGTGTAATATTAGAAGAATACTTGACCTCAAAGGCCTTTTTGCTTTCGGGAAGAATGATATCCACCTCCGGTTCTTTGATAAAGTAGGGTGTTTCCGTCAATTTAAGATGATTGAAGGCCAAAGTCTCTACTCGATGCTCTTCCTAAGTTCTCCTAAGAGCTGTAAAGGAATGGTCGGCTGAGTACATCTTAGGATTCTTTCTTAATGATTTCAAATGACTTTCTTCGAAAGGAGTACTTTTTTCAATCAGACACGAATCTTGCAGATATTGTATGTAATCCTTTATCGTTCGATACTGGGTGTTCAGATCGTTTTCCATATTCGAATAGTTTACTATTTGGCCAGAGTGTTCGGCGATCTCTCTGAATATACCCTTCAAGACCTCCGTTCTTTTTACCGAAAATATCTCCACAATATCTCTGAAAAATACGAGATCCGGTATCTGATTAAGTAATTCGGGAGAACTTTCTTCGTATAGTTCCGGAAGGCCGCCCCTTTCCATATACTTTTTGAATTCTATCTTGTATTCGGAAGCGTTATCGGGATACTTTATGTTATCAAGCTTAATATTCTGAGGTTGCATTCCATGATACATAAGGTATTCTCTGAAAGTGAAGGGAAAGAGACGGTGTATCTTTATCCGACCAACAAGACTTTCTCCAGCCCCTTTTGCAATGTTCATGGAAGAAAAACCCGATATTATGAATTTGATATCTGTATCCTTGTACTGTATGGATTTTAGTTGGTTTCCCCAGTCCTATACCTTCTGTATCTCGTCTAAAAAGATGTAGACCCTATCATCATTTTTCAGATACGGCTCTTTCAAGATCTCTTCGAAATATAGTTTTACCAGATTTCTAGGGGCTATCTCCTTTGCCAGATCGAAAGAGAAGTAAAAAACCCTTTCCGGGTCGACCTTCTTCAGTTGTTCCTTGATAATAAGTTTTAAAAGAGTCGTCTTTCCCACTCTTCTGAGGCCGATGATACAGGTTATTCTCTTTTCCTTCAATTCGATTCGTATCTTATCTCCCATCTCTCTTGTGATGACATGCTCTACCATAGGCACTTCATGGGTAGTCCACCACGGGTTTTGCAGACGCAATTCCGCGATGATATCCTGCTTTTCCATGATAAAACAATGCAGTTACTGCATAAATAGTGTACTGTTTTATTATAGTTACTACAGTAAATAATGGTGTTTTTGTTGTAGTTACTACATATTATGATGCCTATGATATAGGTAATTATTCGGTTCCTATGTACGAGGGGAATACGATAGCGACAGCGATATAGATATACTTGTTGATTTCTCCGAGCCCATTGGTCTAATAAAGTTCATTAAGCTGGAAGAATATCTGGAAGACATACTTTGTCTGAAAGTCGATCTTGTTCCAAAGAAGGGGATAAAGATGGATTTGAAAGATTCCATACTTAAAGAGGCTGTAAAAGTATGACAAGAACCGGTAAAATATTTTTGAAAGACATCTTGAAATCCATGGAATTGATAGAAGAATATGTTTAGGGAAAAGACTTTGAAAGTTTTATAGAAGATCAAAAAACTATAGATGCGGTGATTCGAAATATCGAAATAATAGGCGAGGCGAGCAAACAAATAGAAGACGAGATAAAAGATACCTATGAACAGTTTACCTGGAGTGAGATGTCTAAAATGAGGGATAAGATGATCCATGGATACTTCACAATAATACATGATATTTTATGGGAAACTGCAAAGCATGACATCCCTGACACAAAACCTTTGATCAGGAAGATATTAGAAGATATGGATCGATGATGTCAATTATTGCCATTGAATTTTCATGCTTTTGATATTATGAAAAAACATGATGTTACAGGGGGAGATCTCGTCCTGACAAAGATAGTGATATACCCGGCCTGCGAAGTATTAAATATCCGTGTAAACGTAGGGTAAATATGAACAAAGTATTGTTGTATATAGGAATAGTGATACTCGTTATCGGCCTTATCCTGGTGGTGGCCTTCTGGCCCCTGACGGCTGTAAGAGGGAGGGATCTATCCAGAGAGGATTATGAGATAGGGGATACCGTAAAATTCTACGGTACGATAACCAGTATAGATTACATAGAGTTACTTGGAGTCGAGAGAATCGAGATAGACGGTGAACTTG
Organism: Thermoplasmata archaeon; assembly: GCA_019594305.1. GTDB lineage: Archaea > Thermoplasmatota > Thermoplasmata > Halarchaeoplasmatales > Halarchaeoplasmataceae > Haladaptatiplasma. The sequence continues at coordinate 3,371 of JAFDTZ010000052.1, read as the reverse complement.
AGATATATAATGCGGAAGAACGAACGGATAGGAAAGAAGGCGATGTGGTCTACGGAGAAGTGAGGTATAGTCAGGAACTCTTTGGAATCTTAAATTTTTGGAGACTACAAGGCGAATTGAATTTAAAGAGAAACATTGATATGATATTCTACGGGATAAGTATTGCCGGTGTAGCTGTAAGTGCCGCGGGATATTCAAAGATATGAAACTATATTATAAGTGGTGGTAATAACATAGTGATGGACGAAGAGGTACCCCAGGATCCTTCGATCGAAGAAGATATTCATGTGCCGGTGGATTGGACCGAAAGGTACCGCCCCAAGAGACTAACGGATGTGATCGGTAACGCCAAAGCCAAGCATGAACTCATTGAGTGGGCGGAAAAATGGAATGATAACGTTCTTCCGGATAAGCGAGCAGTGATATTAGCTGGCAAACCGGGTGTCGGCAAGACGTCCGCAGCCCTTGCCCTGGCTAATGATATGGGGTGGGGGGCTCTTGAGATGAACGCATCCGACGAGCGAAACAAGGAGGCCGTACAGAAATTCGTGGGCAGAAGCGCTGTTGACGACACATTCTCTTCAAGCGGTGAGTTCGTGCCCTACCGCCAGGGAAAGAGAACCCTTTTAATTCTCGACGAAGCGGATAACGTATTCGGAAACGAGGACAGAGGGGGAATAGTTGAGATCAAGAACACTGTGGAAAAAACCAGACAACCCATGGTGCTGATAGTGAATGATTATTATGGTTTGAGAAACCGTTCTAAAAGTCTTAGCCAACTGCTGAAAAAGATAGAATTCAAACCCGTGGATAACAAGGATATCGTACAGCTGTTAAAAAAAATATGCCGTACCCGGGAATTATCATACGATCTGAATGCGCTAAAGGCCTTAGCGGAGAGAGCAGAAGGGGACGTAAGGTCCGCCTTGAGAGATCTTCAAACCGTATCCGCCGGTAGAGATAAGATAACCATCGACGATCTGGATGTACTAGGGTACAGGAACCGTGAGGCAGAGATCTTTCCTACTATCAGGAAGATACTTCACGATAATGATCCTATGGATGCTAAAGATAGTATACTTGACCTTGATGAAGAGCCAAGAAATCTTATCACATGGATAGTTGAAAATCTACCCAGAGAATATCGGGACCCTATCGAGCTTTCCAAAGGGTTTGATTATATATCAAAGGCCGATATATACCTCGGAAGAGTAAGGCACAGCAGTTATTATCGTTTTTGGGCCTATACCAATGATCTCATGACGGCAGGGGTATGTTCAGTAAAAACCAGGAAGCACAGGGGTTTCAACAAGTATGCGTTTCCCACTTGGATAAGAAAGATGTTCGCATCGAAAGGCAGGAGATCCACCATCAATATGTTGAGCTTGAAACTAGCCCGGAAAACCCACACTACATCCGATAGGGCAAGGAACGATATCTTCCCGTATTTTTCCATCCTGTTCTCTGATGATATAGAGTTTAGGCATGGTGCTGTTGATAAACTCGACCTCAAACCGGAGGAGACAGCTTTCCTACTTGACACTAACGTATGGGCTCCCGAGGTAAAAGAACTTTATCAAGAGGAAAAAGAGGAGTTTAAGGTAAAGACGGTGAAGAAGAAAAAAGACCTAAAGGAAAAAGAAAGGCCCGAGGAAAAACCCGAAAAACAAAAAACACTTTTGGAGTTCTGAACATGGAACAGGGTAAACAGGATATACTTCGAAAACACGGTTATATTATCACAGGTAAAGAGTCCGGTGTAAAACTATGTCACTGGGTAGGTAGAAAATTAGTGGACGGCAGAGCATGTTACAAAGAGATGTTTTACGGTATAGAATGTCACCGATGCATGCAGATGTCCCCATGCATCGACATATGCAATCAGAAATGCCTTTTCTGCTGGCGGTACCAAGACATGGGAGATACAGTTAAAAAAGTGGAATTCGACGAACCAAAGGACATTGCGGAAAGATGCATAGCAGGGCAGAGGAAACTGGTAACCGGTTTTCGGGGGGATCATAGAGTATCCGAGGAGATGTGGCAGGAAGCTAGAGATCCAAACCAGGTCGCTATCAGCCTTGCCGGAGAGCCAACTATGTATCCATACTTAGGTGAGTTGATAAAGGAATTTAGTAAAAGGGGTATGACCACATTTCTGGTAACCAACGGTACATTCCCAAATATATTGAAAGAATTAAGTCACCTACCCACACAACTGTACGTTACACTGCCGGCGCCAAACGAAAGGATATATCGACAATTATGTGTCCCAAATTCCTCGCAACAGTGGGATAAAATAATGGAAACGTTAGAACTATTGCCATCCATAGATACCCGAACCGTTGTAAGGCATACTTTGGTAGCCGATTGGAACATAGGCTGGGAAAAGGAGTACTCGGAATTGATATCTAGGGCGGATCCCGACCTTATAGAGGCAAAAGGTTACGTATTCGTAGGGGATTCAAGAAGAAGGATGAATCTATCAAACATGCCCAGCCATCAAACGGTGAAGGAATTTGCTAGAAAAGAAGGAGAGTTACTGGGACTTGAGCTTTTAAAAGAGAAAGCAGACAGCAGGGTGGTGCTCCTTGGCGAGAAGCACTTCGAGCTTAAGGTAAAGGGGTGAACCGATGAAATGCATCTTCGTTTCGGACCTTCACGGTGAAAGAAAAAAGTACACTAAACTATTCCGAGTTACCCGAAAGGAAAAAGCGGATGCACTCTTCTTCGGGGGAGACCTGCTGCCCAATTCATACGGAAGAAATGCAGATGTGGTTAAGTTCATGGATGATGTATTTCTCAAGGGGATCAAAGGGGTAAGAAAAGAAAATCAATCTTTCAGGGCTTTTGTTATAATGGGTAACGACGATCCTAAATCATGTGAAAAATTATTCAAGGACGCGGACAACAGAGATATAATAGATTACGTGCACCATCGTAGGGTTGATTTTAACGAGCTCCATGTTGTCGGATATTCATATGTTCCGCCCACTCCCTTTCAGCTAAAGGATTGGGAGCGCTACGACATATCCAGGTATGTAGATGTTGGCTCGGTATCCCCGGAAAAGGGTTTCAGAACCATAGATATACCGGAGAACGAGGTAACTTACAGCACCATAGAAAATGATCTTGAACAGCTTGCCCTCACTTCGCTACCAGAGGAAACGATTTATCTTTTTCATTCGCCACCCTATGGTATACTGGATATGGTCGATTGGAAGGGACAGATATTCGACCATGTAACTCCCGATATACATGTAGGCAGCATAGGTATCCGCAGGTTCATTGAAAAACATAGCCCTCTTATCACACTTCACGGACACATACACGAATCCGCCAGGTTGACAGATATCTGGAAAACAAAATATCAC
>JAFDTZ010000031.1 GCA_019594305.1 Thermoplasmata archaeon | reverse complement strand
TCTTCGGCCGCAGGTTTTTCTTCGACCTTTTCCTTCTTAGCCTTCTTTTCGGTCTTTGGCTTTTCTTCGGCCGCAGGTTTTTCTTCGACCTTTTCCTTCTTAGCCTTCTTTTCGGTCTTTGGCTTTTCTTCGGCCGCAGGTTTTTCTTCGACCTTTTCCTTCTTAGCCTTCTTTTCGGTCTTTGGCTTTTCTTCGGCCTTGGGTTCCTCTATCGATTTAACAACTATCTCGTCGGGGAGTTTTGCATTGGGGTCCATTATATTTACAGTAACACCTATAACACCCAATTTCATCTTTGCGAAGGCAAACCCCTTCTTCATCCATCTTTTTTCCGATTCCCCGCAATGTTTTATATGCCCGGCCATGAATTTTTCTTCCCTGTGGCGAGGTCCAGTTATCTTCCCGGATAATACAATCTGACACCCTCTAGCTCCAGCATCTAAAATTCTCCTAACGGTGGAGTGACCGGCCCTTCTAAAATGCCATCCCCTCTCCAATGAATTTGCGAGCTTCTCTGCCATTATCTGGGGGTTGAGTTCCGGTATAGACACTTCCTGAACCTCTATCTGCGGATTGTCAAAGTTAAACTTTTCCTTCACCTGGGCGGTGAGGTCCCTAATTGACCTTCCTTTACGACCGATAACAAGAGCGGGTCTTTCTATATGTAAAGTGATACGGGTGCCCATTGGTGTACGTGATACATCGCATCCTCCAAAACCGGCCCTAGATGTTTCATCTTTCAAAAACTCCTTTAACATGACACGTTTGAGTTTATCCGTAACAAAGGTCTTTTCTTTCGCCATCAGATATCCTCCTTCTCCTGGAGTATTACTTCCAGGTTGGTTGTCTTTCTGTGGAAGGGTGTGCTTCTTCCCTGCGCACGAGGTCTATTTCCCTTTGTCGGACGCCCTATGTGGGCTGCGATACTAAGTATTCTCATATTCTCGGAATCCAACCCCTTATCTTCAGCGTTACTCCGGGCTTCTTCTATTGTCTCTTTGATGATCTTTGCGGCTTTAACAGGATATCCTCCCGATCCGACACCTTTATTGTGCGCAGCCTGTTTCTTGTGTCTCCTGTAAGGAACAGCTCTCTTCTTCTCTACTATATCATCAAGTATGTTTAAAGCGGTATCTACATCTTTGCCCCTTATCATATTGCATACTTCATAAGATTTCTTGGGAGAGATACGAAGTTCCTTCCCATATACCTTCGCCGTTGTTTTTGTGTCCGGATCCATAGTATATCCCATCTATCTGCACCTCATTTAAGCGGAATATATTTTGACGAACGAGTCGCACCTACACCGGGGCCTGAATGTTCGACACGTTTTCTTGTTAAAGCAAACTCTCCGAGATAATGTCCTATCATCTCGGGCTCTATCTTCACTTTTTTAAACTCTTTCCCGTTATGAACAGCTATGGTTTTTCCAACAAACTGTGGTAGTATCACCATCTCCCGGCGGTGCGTTCTGTACACATCCTTTTCCCGCGTCTCTATGCTTTTCAATAATGTTTTCTCCTCTTCGTTCAATCCTCTTTTAAGTGAACGCCTTGCTCGTGATGGTAAAACCTCTATTAATTCGTTGAGGGACATGGCTTTCAACTCTTCTAATGTTCGTCCCCTGTAACGGAACTCTTTTTTTCTCCGGGCTTGAATCCTTCTCTTCTTTTTCGCCATAAAAATTACCTCTTTCGCTCCTTCAACTCTTTCTTTTTCTTCTTCTTAGTACGTTTTGAAGATAACCTACCTACCTTTCTACCAGGCGGTGCGTTTGCAGATACTGTGGAAGGTACGCCTACATGCTGGTGATCTCCTCCACCGTGGGGGTGATTCACTGCATTCATGGCAATCCCCCTCACTTTCTTCGGCCTCTTTGCCCTACTCCGGTATGTATGGAATTTCTTACCTGCCTTCACAAAGGGTTTATCTTTGTGACCCCCGCCGGCGACTATGCCTATGGTCGCCCTGCTGCGGCTGTCAACATTTTTGAACTTACCGGATGGTAATTTGATAGTAGTCTTTCCCTTACCATGGGAAATTACCGTAGCATAAGTCCCGGCGGATCTAACCAGTTTTCCTCCGTCCAGGGGTTCTAATTCTATGTTGTGAACGAAATACCCTACGGGTATGCTTTTTAGTGGTAAAATGTTACCGTTCTTTATCTTAGACTTATGACCTAACTCAATTTTTCCTCCTTTGAACATGCTATGGTGGGCCAATAAAAAGGTTGTTTCTCCATTGTCGAATGCAACTTCCGCTAGAGGGGCGGTATGTCCCGGAGAGTGATGTAGTTCTCTGACTATCCCTGTTGTTTCCTGACTTCGGGGATATCTTGGCTCTGCAAGATGACGATGGCTCGGAGAACGATATGTTTGAGAACCTTTTCCTCTCCTCTGAGGTATGATCCTTTTACCCATTTAGAACACCCCTATCCTCATGCCAATCTCTTCGGCCGAATACTCGCTCGAAAACTTTACGGTTGCTCTTTTTCCGTTTTTATCGATACGTGTGTTAACGCTTTCGACCTTAGCATCAAATAACTCTTCTATAGCCTCTGCTATCTGTATTTTGTTGGATTTAAGGTCAACGATAAATTCGAGTTTGTTCTCTTTTTCCATATAGTTCATCGTCTTCTCTGTAACGAATGGATAAAGTATAATCTTGTGCGGTGAATCGTATTCTTTCATTATGACCACTCCTTTGTTTCATTTAACGCCTTGACGCTGAACACAACTAGTCGTCCTAGATCTCCACCAGGGGCAAGGTCCTCCACCGTTACGCTTGTCGGTGTCTTTACATCCACCCCTGGTATGTTAGAGAATGCGTTTGCTCCTTTGCTGCCTGCGGGAAGAACCACTAGGGGTCCTACGGGTGTACGTTTGCGTCTGTTTCTCATCTTACCTTTTCCCGCCCTCACTTTTTTACCATTTATCACTCTCTCGATATCAGGGTAAATACCTAAGTTTCTAAAAATATTTACAGCCTCTGAAGTTTTTTCTACATCCTCGATGTTTTTATCCACGATTAAAGGTGGACTCACGCCGTCATCAAACGAGTGACCTCTATCCCTCACCAATGATTCATCCGCCGTTGCCGCGAGGGCGGAATTCCTCGCAATCCTCTTCTCCTTTCTATTCATCTTCTTGCCCAGTATCTTTTCCGGGCTGGGAGGATGTGCTCTTCTACCCCCTACGTTGTTTGGTGATTCGGCAGCGGTGTTTCCGTATTGAGTGAGTCTCTGTACCCTTGCTATCCCCCTACCTTTACCGGGGTTATCTACCGCATGCCGCATCCCTGCCCGCCGGGCAGGTCCGTAAGGCTGTCTACGATTAGCCTGCATGGATGTGACGGCACGGTGTATGATGTCAGGGCGAATATCCATTGAAAATTGTGTCGGGAGTTTGAGCTTTCCCTTCTTTTTACCTTCCGTACTTAATATACTTCTTTCCATTCATCACACCCCCTGCTTTGACTCGGTTGAGATGTATGTCATCTTCGGCTCTTTCACTTCCACGCCTACTTTGCGTAACGGGTCTTTCATAAATATCGTTCGCTTAATCGTACCAGGTACGGAGCCGTGTAAAAGTACGTATGGATTATTAACTATTCCGTAGTTAACAAATCCGCCCTTTGGTGTAACTTCTTCGCCTTTTGTTCCTATCTTGAGCACACGCTTGTTGTATTCTGTTCTTTGATGAAAACCCGTTTGCCCCGCTTGGGGTACGGTGGGACGGATGTATCCCGGGATGAAGACACCGGTAGTACCGATATTTCTTCTGGATTTACTGTTCTTGTGATCGAGTATCTTTACCCCCCATCTCTTTACATGTCCTTGGGTGCCTTTACCCTTCGTGATTCCCGACACATCTATCATGTCACCCTCTTGTGCAAAATCGTTATAATTTAATTCCTTCCCCAGTATCTCTTTTCCCTTATCTATCCTTTCCTGTATAGTACCGCCGCCGATCCTTATCTCCATTATATCGGGCTTTTTGGTAGGAACACCGCTCACTTTCTCAGGGTGGGTGTGCACGATCGACCTTATTTCGTCCACCTTTTCTATATCGATTTTTTTCCACATCTTATCCGTGTCAAAACTCTTCGGTAGTGGCAACCTTTTCTTCAATAACGGGTTTACATTTTTGGACCATACTTCCCCCATGGTTTTAAAACCATCATGTGTTTCAGTGTAAAATCTTAGTCCGCATACGGTTACGGGCGGAACTTCCACAACTGTGATAGGGACACGAATCTCTTGTCCCGATGTAGTGCTGGTGGGTCTGTAATCTACTACGAAACCATGGGTCATACCGGCTTTGAATCCGGGGAACCCCTGTAGTTTAGGTCCTTCTTCTATGTCCGCCCATGCTCGTATCTTGGGAGTCATACCTTGAGCTCGTTTACGGGGAGAATACCCCATTGATCCTCTACGTGGGTGATGTTTTTCTGGCATAGTGACACCTCTAATTCACTCGAAATCGAAAGACGGGAACAGTTCCATCATTTCTTCCTTGGACCGTGACGCTTTACGCAGGGTTCGTCTCCGATTGCCCTTAACGTCTGGTCTCTAGGTGAGGTAACACCTCATTAAAAGGCTGTTTTATATAAAGCTAACGGTTTCACAATATGACCGAATCGACCAAAAAGATTAACTAATTCCTATTACGATTATTCATCATGAACATGAACAAGAGAAATAAAGTTTCTTTGATAGTTCTATCCCTCCTGTTACTATCTACAATTATTCCTTTTATCGCTCCAACGCAAGGACAAGAAGAATTCATGATCTCTTTTGATAAACCGTCCGATGGTGTGTCCTGGACCGGGGGAAGCGCACAGAATATAACCTGGAATCTGACAATCCCATCTCATGTCGATCCTACGGAAATCGATTTATTCCTCGAGTATGTCTATGATGGTATGGGTCCCTACCCTATCGCTCAACTCACCGGTGATGTGGTCAATTATAGTTGGAGTCCACCTACCATCGATTCTGATAATGTATGGATGATAATCAAGGCTGAAAGTGGTGAGATGCGCTCATTTGATATAGTAAGTATTAAAATCGATTCGTCCGCCCCTGTTCTTATGGAATATTATCCTGCCGACGATTCAGTCATACCGTCCACAGATAAGGTCCGGCTTGTTTTCGATCAGGAAGTGAGAGTGGAAGACGTAATTTCTAATTTCACTTTGTTACACGGTATTTCAATCATTGAAGGAACATTTCAAACAACCAAGATAGATGATAACTACAATTTGGCTTTTACTCCGATTGGTAGATTGCCGCCGGGTACTAATTACAGCTGGAACATCGTAGGAGGTATACTCGATGCCAGTTCACCGGGAAATATATTATGGATCGATATGACAGTGAGCTTCCAGGTGGAAGAAGGACCTCCGGATATAACCGTCTTTACTCCTACAAAAGACGCGATAGTTAAGACCGGCGAACATCTTGAAATCAAGTGGACGGTCGGTGTAGCGGTCCTTGACGAAAATCCTGTGAACCTGAGCTACAGCGCAGACGGAGGCCAGACCTGGATCGAGATAGTCTCTGATATTGATAACATCGGCACCTACAATTGGTCGGTCGAGAAAAGACCGCTGGTAGATTACCCAATTAATGCATTGGTTAACGTGTCCTGCAGGAGCATAAGCGGGTATGAAGGATACGCACATTCAGCGACGTTCAAAATTCACGATAATTTTCCTCCGGAGGTAACTATATTGCGTCCATACGATGGCTCGTATGTAGTAAAAAATCATGTATACAATATACTCTGGGAAGCTGTCGATGATGAGCCTTTACCTGCGAGACCTATCACCATCTCTGTGACCTCCGACCAAGGGGGGAGCTGGAAGGTGGTCGCACAATCGATAAGAAATTCCGGCGAACACCCATGGAAGGTGGAAGGCATACCAGCGGGTGATGCCATACTCAATGTTAGTTGTACCGATTCCCACGGGGCTACATCATGGGCGCACTCGCCTACCTTCACAATACTAGCCGAGAATCCTCTATCCCTGAAGGTTTCCCCTGGAAATAATTCCTTTCACAGCCGGGACACGGTCAATATAAGTTGGGAGGTTCCCACATGGGTGCCCGGAACGCAGCAATTCAGGTTGTTGTATTCAGTAGATGGGGAAGCATGGAGAGATTATCGAGATCTGGATGTCGAAGTAAACTATACGAATGTGATGATACCTTACGAAATGTCGTCCAACTTCAGGTTCAGGTTGGAGATGTACGACTGGGAGGAAGTAATATTTTACGCGGACAGCCGAGAATTCGAGGTGTTCCCCGAGATACTTGGTGTTGATGTGGAGCATCTGGACGATTTCACCTTCGTTACCATAAGATTTAACGGTTACGTGGCCTTTGGGCACATGCAGCTTGCCTTTACACTGTACAGGAACGGTGAAAGGGTGGAGGTAACCCGAAACATATACTCCCGCCATTCATCCGTAATCGTTTTCATCGTTCACGACCTGGAACCCGGGGAGTACAGGTTGGAGCTTAATTCCGAGGGCATCGAGGGTAGGGACTTCGCATCGAGAAATGTGGTCTCTTTCACTATTCAGGATCACGCACATCGTGAATACTGGGTTCTTTTGCTCCTCATACCACTTGCACTGGTTCTTCTTTACCTATACAAGGGTAAAGGAAAGGAACATAAAAAGGTACCACATACACACGTTAAGATACATCGATGAATAGTTATACTCAACGTTCCGCGATCACTATCCATGTATTTGCTTCTTCAAGATAGCTTGAATCCTGATCATATTTTTTAATATTCTCAAACCCTACCTTGCTCAAGAACTCTCCTATCTCATCTTCCGACATCAATCTTAGCTGTATCTCATATTCACCGTCCGTTATGTTCCCCTCTTCTTCCACGTGCAGATCCTCTTTGATCTCCAGTAATTTTGTTTTTGAATGATAGCTACTGGCATTTCTCTTCCAAACCTCCAATCCCGGTGGAGTTTCCCTTATGGGTTTGAACACCTTTTCTTCCCTTTTAAAATCTTTATCAGGCATGTGAAACAGTTCTAAAGCAAGTGCTCCGCCCTCCTTCAGGTGAGCGTATGCTCTTGTAAGGACGGAAAGTATATCCTCCTTATCAAGGAAGTGATGAAAATCCCCTGTAGATATAAATATAAGGTCGAATCTCTTATCAAGCCTGAGGTATCTAATGTCCTCTTTCACTATATCTATATTATCAACCCCCTCTTTTTCCACCCTCTCTTTAGATTCGTAAACCATGCTACCTGTTATATCCACTCCTGTTACATTGTAGCCCAACTTAGCCAAGCCGACCATCACTTCTCCTGTGCCGCACATAAGGTGAAGGATATCTTTACCGTAGTCGGATGCAAGTTTTGCCCATAATTTGATCTCTTTGGTCCTATCGGGAAAGAAATAATCTATAGTGTCTGCCCGTAGCGCGTAGATTTCCTTCATACTTGCAGGTCGTCGCCGTTTCATACATATAAGAAGTGAAGCACATTATTTAATTGTTTTCTTATCCTTTGAGACAATACCTTCTTCATCTATCTTGAATCTAACGGATGTTCCAACAGGAACGGAACGGTGCTTGATTAATGTAAACGATCTGTGGTGTGGCCCGATTGTTCTGAGTTCGATAATGGTCTTCGAGTTGTGATACAAGATATGTCCGCCTAGGGGTTTATCCACATCTTCCTTTTGACTGTGATATACCTGTGTTGTGATCACAACGGGTATATCCTTTTTACGGGCTATCTTGAGTAGGCGAATCATCTGGCGACCGAGACGTTTGGAAACATCCCATTCTTCGTCATGATTGATAAGTGTTCTGTAAAAAATAGTGAAGCTGTCTACGACCATTAGGCCGATATCCGTATCTTTGGACAGTATGACGTTGTCCGCCTTGGCCAAAGATTCTTCTTGCTCGGCGAAGGAATGCACCTTGAAAAATAGGGTGTTGTTCATCACTTTATCGGAATCTTTTCCGGCTATCTGATGCAACCGTTCGACGGAGACGCCTTCGGTATCTATGTATATAACCTTTTTATCTAGTAGTGCGGCGTTCCTGGTCAGCTGGAGGCAGATATTTGTTTTTCCGGTTCCTCCTCCTCCGTAGAGGCCGGTTATGGTACCGGACTCTATACCGCCTCTCAGTAACTCGTCGAGTTCCTTACATCCTGTAGGCAAACGCATGACTCATCTTAAGTCCAAGGGGGATATTATGCTTTGTGGTAAATCTCCGTCATACAATCAAATCATTTTTATATCATATGGTTTTTCGTATAGCTACATGGAAGCGTTACTACGTTTGTTATTAGGGTTTTATCAGAAACGAAAGTTTCTAATTAACTCCCTCATTCTTCATACGCAAACTCATCCTCTAAGCGATTTGGGAATAGTATTCCCCCTTTCGCAGTAAAAAATCCTTTCATTTTTCTTACTGCGAGTCGACGTGGAAAAAATTTCCACTAACCCGCATGTTTCATTTGCAAACTCATTCCAACATACGAGGGTTACACAGGAACCTTGTTCCTGTTCACTCCCCGCTTTACTCGCTCTAAAACCTTTTCGCTCCAAAAGCGAGGGTAGCCAAGCATGGCCAAAGGCGCAGGACTTAAGATCCTGTCACGTAGGTGTCCGAGGGTTCAAATCCCTTCCCTCGCATATATTTGTTTCAGGAGCGGAGCGGATGAAACGGATATATAGAGGGACATCAGTCCCGGGCACTTTTTTACTTTCCGAATGGAATGAGGAAATGAAAAAGTGGGAGGAGCGAGCGGAACGAGTTCCGGAAGCATTCATTTTTTAGTTCTTTAGTGAATCGAATAAACAAAAAAAGTCGGTCGATGATAGTCCTACGAATATTTTCATATCGCACAGAGCGGAGAGAATATTTGCATGGTCATGCAAGTGTTAATATAAATATTTGCATAAAATATCGATAACATGACCGAAACCTTAATATATATATATACATATATCTGGTCAAGGTGAAAAAAATAAAACCCGAAGAAAAAACGAAAAAGAGAGGATGAGAAATGGACAAAAAAATAGAAACAAAAATAATTACTCTGATGGCAGCCTTTATGATGGTCTTGGTTTCGCTGTCACTCGGAGTGGTAGCTGGGCAAGAAAATGACGAGTATGAAGATATTGTACTCGTTGAACGGTATGGAATAAGCGAAGAAGTTGTCTTTAACATTTTGGACGATTTAAACGTTGATCTCATAGAGAACTATGATAACGCCGTCTTGGTCGAAGCGGATAAAACCGTCATCGAAAGTTTAGAGAACTACGGCCTTACGGTCAGTAGAATACCAAAAAGAACCACTATATACGTAGGCGGTTCAGAGTTCGACTTCAGGGAAGGCGAGCCGGAGATACCCGACGAGTTGAGAGTGAACGACTATGAACCCGGTGTGAAGGGACAGTACATCGTACACATGGTAGGACCGATAGCACGCAGTTGGAGGCCGACGTTGGAGGGCATGGGTGTGCAGGTATTGAACTATATGCACAATCATGCATACAGGGTGCGGATGACACCGGAACTCGCAAGTGAGGTATCCGAGCTGTACTTTGTCGATTGGGTCAGTATATACCACCCGTACTACAAGCTACAGCCGGAGCTACAACCCGGTATCGTAAACATCGGGATGGTGCCCGGTTCCGGCACTGAACGCGTTGATGAGGTGATGAATCTGGCGAACGTAATTTCCTTCACGGAACTGACAGGCGGTGGCGGTTACCTGGTAAAGGCGGAAGTGGATACAAAGGATGTGCTGTATGAACTCGTTAGGGTTACGGATGTTGATTATGTATACCAGTATGTGGAAGCAGAGTACCTAGATGAGATGGCTACACAAATAGTAGGTGGAGGTTGCTGGTTCTTCGATGACGAATATCCTCACTCTGGTGGTCCTCACAGAATGGGAAATCCTGATATACCTTACGGACTACATGGTCCGTTCGGCTCATACATGAACCAGATAGGTTATACAGGTAATGGTATAGTTATAGCCGTTGCAGATAGTGGACTCGGTGGCGGCACCATCGAAGATCAACACGAGGATTTCCAAAGTAGGGTAATCGGCGGGATTGGTTGGGTTTATGATCCAGATCCAACCATACCCGGTTATTGGGATGAGGACAATTGGGTGGATCTCGGAGGTCATGGTACAGGTGTAGCGGGCATTGCAGCCGGGAACACGTTTTACGGTACTGGCGAAACGGTTTACAACGATTATTTCGCGTCAGTAGGCACAGCTCCAGGCTCAGAACTTTACCCTGTTGCACATGTGCTTTTTGCGCCACCTTATGAGATAATTCAGGTAGCCGCGGAGAACTCCAATGCTAATGTACACACTAATTCATGGGGCCACATGGTTGACGGTGATTATGATAGTACATCCCATGATTACGACCGAGCAGTTAGAGATTTTGATATGGTTGTTACAGCCGCGGCAGGTAATGAGGGTTATGATGAAGAAAACGAAGAAATCGTTTACGGTTTTATTCGTACTCCAGGCACAGCAAAGAACGTTATTACGGTAGGTGGGACATATAACTATAACCCCGACGAGGGTTGGACAAATCCAGAAAAAATTGTAAATTATAGTTCACGCGGCTGGGCGGCGGATAACCGTGTAAAGCCCGATGTAGTAGCTCCCGCACATCGACATAATACAACAAAGAACGATGATAATGCGGGATATCGCTTTTTGGGTGGCACTTCTGCAGCAACTCCAGCTGTCGCAGGCGCCGCAGCGGTGACAACCGAATGGTATAAGGAGAATCATGATGAACAACCAAGCCCAGCAATGGTGAAAGCATTGCTCATCAACACTGCTAACGACCTGTGCAACGAAAATGGCAACACCGGCCCTATCCCCAACCGTGATGAAGGGTGGGGTATAGTTGATATATCCAAACTAGAAAGACCAGACCCTATACCATTTTATCTGTATGACCAAGAACACGTATTCGACGATAGCGGACAAATTCACGAACATGTAGTAGTACGTGATAGAAATAACGAACCACTAAAATTCACCCTTGTATGGACTGACAGGCAGGCAGGTAATGTTGGCAGTGCGCCATCATTGATTAACGACCTGAACCTTGAAGTTATCTCTCATTGTGGTGCCGTATACAGAGGTAATGCATTCCCAGTTGACAACGAGGGAAACAGTACAAGCTCTTACACATCTCCAAACATCGATACGATGCCCGTTTTCGACAGGAATGATGACGGATGGGACGACACTAACAACGTCGAGAATATATTCATCCACCCCGATGATGTAGAAATAGGTAATTATACAGTGCGAATCCGGGCGAAAAACATAGCCAGTGATGCTGTAGGCTTGGGTTACAATAGCCAGGATTACGCGCTAGTTGTTTATAATGCAGCTTTAAATGCTTCTGCTACAGATCCAGCATTTCCCACCATTTTCAATATGAGGGAAAAACAACATGAAAATAACGATCTTCCGGCTTTCAAGTTAACGAATCCTACGTCATATGAACCCAATCTTCAAAGCTCATCCATAGATTACACAGACGATACGGCATATACGGTAAACTGGGGACTCCGAGTATTCATCAGAGATGTGAACGGAGATGAAACGGAATTAACAAATGGTGGTCTGCCTCATGCTGTCGTCAGCAGGAGCAGCAGTGGTTCGGGCTATCAAAGTGCTGTTTGGAACCAACCTTGGATAGACCATATATATGTTGAGGATAACGATGCACTTGTTGTGCGAGTTTATGCAGAGGTTGAGGGAAAAGTACCATGGACCGAACAGGCGACTTTTATTTCTTATGATTTGGTAGAACATTTAGAAGGAGAAACATGTATCCGTAAACCATCTTGGACCGTCTATTATTACACCAAATATGCGACTGGTCTTTCACTTCCGCCAGGTTCGACGACCACTTTTGGCTACTTGTATTGGGGCACACTAGAAAGGAATTCACGGATAGAGGATATACTATTCGGAGAACCTGGTGGAGCTATCGAAATAATATCTTATTCCTCCGATACCGATAATATGATCATTGAATGGACGGCTCAAAGTAAAAGCGGTATAAGTTATTACGAGATACGGCTTGATGATGGTGAATGGATGAACATGGGCACGAACACAATCCACACCTTCTACGATCTGGAAGAAGAAAAATACACCGTAACCGTACGTATGAAGGACAACGGAGACCGTACATGGGAAGCGACTACAGTGGTCTATATGAACGAGGGGCCGCCGCCCTAGGGCCCTCCTATCGAAGGATTAACTATATATAGGACAAAAAAGGATATATGATAACATGGTGACACGGAGAAAAGGAAGGGGAGTCATCTATCTTATGACTTGTATCGCATTATGTGCGGTGCTCGTCTTCTCCGGTTTGAACTTTCCGGGCCCTATCAGTGCTGAAAATATTTATGAATACGTTGAAGAGAACGAACCCGAGGTTGCGGACGACAGTGAAGTAGTAATACACGAAGAGCCTTATCGTCGCTTCGATGAAAGATACGGTTTGATGGATGACCGCTTTGGTACGTGGGATAAAACTACGCCATTTGAAAAGGCTATTCCGCAACGAAACGAAGGTAGATCTTTCCTTGACGAACTTTTACCGTTGGGTGATTACGAGGTACGTGAGCCGATACGGATAGATAGTGACGAAAATTTCACTGAACAAGCTGATACCGAGGGTTGGCCTGGCAATGGTACCGAGGGAAATCCGTATATCATTGAAGGCTACGAAATCGACGGTACCGGACATGGTTACTGTATTTTCATAGGTAATACAACGGTACACTTCGAGTTAAGAGATAACTATTTACATAATGCCAGCGGAAAATCATCTGTAAGATATTTCCGAGACGCGGGAATATACCTCCACAATGCAGCAAACGCACTTATTGAAGATAATACCGCATTGAATAATCACAATGGAATCTATTTTCACTTCTCTAAAGGTAATGCGATCGTCGGTAACATCGCTTCGTTGAATACTAACGGCATCTATATACGTCATGTATCTTATTACAACATCATCACAGATAATATCGTATCATCGAACGATAATGGCATCCGTTTAAATGATTGCAATAGATGGAATGTCCTCGACAATAATACTGTAGTAAACAATAATGATAGAGGGATCAGAATCAGTTATCATAGCGATTATAACACCTTCACGAACAACACCATTTATAATAGCAATTATGGAATCGAAATCAGGAGTTTCAGTACGGAAAACACCTTCACGAATAACACCATATACAGTCACCGTAGAGGCTTCTACATACGCGACTCGGGTAGTCAAACCATTACAAACAACAAGATATCGGAAAATGGAGTAGGAATTTGGTTTTACCTTTATTCCAGTAACAACATAATCAAAGGCAATAAAATATCTAACAACTATGCAGAGGGCATCCGTCTTGTTGCATCGCACGGAAACATCGTGTCGGATAACATCGTTTCAAATACTCGTCTTGGTATTTATCTCTGGGTATCTAACAACAACGAACTATCGAACAACACCGTATCCGGATGTGGATGGGCGGTACTATTACGGGATACGAACAACAATGCTCTTTCGAAGAACACTGTATCGAACAACAACCATGGCATCATCCTGTATATATCCACGAATCAGACCCTAACTGATAACGTTATGGAAAACAACGGTTTGTTCATCGACGGGAATACTTCACACCAATGGAACACACACATTATCGACACTTCCAACACGGTTAATGGTAAACCCGTATATTACTGGAAGGATCGAACAGGAGGTACTGTACCCGCAGATGCAGGGCATGTGATACTTGCCAGTTGTACCAATATTCTTGTGGAGAATTTTATTTTCAATAATTCAGATGTGGGGATACAACTTGGTTTCTCCAATAATAACTTTATAATAAACAACACCGCATCACATAACGGCTATGATGGAATATGTCTCTTCCGCTCTCACGGTAACGTCATAACCGATAATACAGTATCGAACAACGGATGGATGGGCATTTTCTTGTGGCGGTCAGATGGTAACATAATCTCGGGGAACACCGCATCGCACAACGACCATGGAATCCTCGTATTGGATAACAGTGATGAAAACACATTTACCGATAATACAGTTTCGAACAGCAGGAGGATGGGATTTTATCTATCTACGTCAAATGGCAATAATATAACAAACAATCATATATTCTCAAACAACGGCATGGGCATACATCTCCGGACATCTAGCGATGGTAATACCCTTCTTGGCAACGTATTGGAGAATGACGGTGTGGTAATAACAGGGTGGGCATCGGAACACTGGAACACCCATTCCATAGATGATTCGAACACCGCCAATGGTAAACCGATATACTACTGGAAAGACCGAACATCCGGGACAGTTCCCGAAGGCGCAGGACAGGTCATTCTCGCTAACTGCACAGGAGTTACAATTAAAAACCAAAATATAAGTGATGTACATACAGGCGTATTAATCGGTTTTTCAGATAACAACATAATCACCAATAATACCCTCACGAATAATTACTTCGGTGTATTATTCCGATTATCCGATGGAAACACAATCACCAACAATACCCTCACGAATAACAACGATGGTATATTCTTCCGATTCTCCGATGGAAACACAATCACCAACAATACCCTTACGAATAACAACTATGGTATATTCTTTCGATCTTCCGAAAACAATTTGATCTACCGTAATAGATTTGTTGAAAACGTATACCAGGGCTACGACGATGGCAATAACGACTGGGATTACGGAGACCCTGTTGCAGGCGGTAAAGGCGGTAACTACTGGTCGGATTATGAAGGAAACGACAGGGGCGATGGCATCGGAGATGTTCCATATTACCTATCGTATGGGAATAGGGATAAATTTCCGTGGGTATCTTACCAGATAACAGAAGTGACCTACATAGAGATAGCACCCAAACCCACTAATATCACAGCAGGAGACACACATACCTTTTCTGCTTTTGCCTACGATGCAAATCATAATTTGATAGGCGAGGTGAGTGAGATCAGTGGTTTTGGCTGGTCGATGGAAGCGGGAGCCGGTGGTAACTGGTATAGGAACATATACTTCTCTGAATTTGCCGGTACATGGACGGTGACAGGAACTTACAGTACGATAATGGATACTGCAACACTTACAATCAACCCGGGAGATGCAGGACACATCGTAATCTCACCGGATGAATCAAACATCAACGCAGGAGATACACAGGATTTTACCGTAACCGCTTACGATGAATTCAACAATGAAATAGGTTATGTAACCGATGAAACAACGTGGTCAATCGAAACGGATGCAGGAGGTATTTGGGACGATAACGTATATACTTCCGAATCCGCAGGTACGTGGACTGTTACCGTCACTTACAACGGGCTGACTGACGATGCAACTTTAATAGTTGAATCGGAGGGGATAGCATATTACCTCAAGATCCGGCCTGAAACCGCTTATACAAAAGCGGGAGATTCCATTACATATACTGCGGTGATCTACGATCAATATTGGAATGAAATAGACGAAGTTACCGACCAAACCAACTGGTCTATAGAAGCGAGAGCCGGCGGTAACTGGACGGATAGCGTATATACTTCCGAATTCTCGGGGATATGGACCGTATCAGGCGTATATGATGGAATTACGGGTGAAGCAAACCTAACCGTAAATCCAGGCAATGTTAGTTATATGGCTATATCTCCGCAAGTTTTCGTTATAAATGCTGGGCAAACACGAGCCTTCACGGCAGATACTTACGACCAATTCGGTAATATGATTAACGATGTAACCGGCGATACAAATTGGTCGATAGAAGGGGGTGCCGGCGGTAGCTGGCTGAATAACGCGTATAATTCCGAGTTTTCAGGTACGTGGACTGTATCCGGTATGCACAATGACTTAACAGATAATGCAACTCTCACCGTAAACCCAAGTATAGTTCATACGGTGATCATATCACCATCCGAAGAACAATATGTTAACGCAAGTCAAAACATAGTGTTCACTGCAGCTGCATACGATGTGTACGGCAACCTTATCTCCGATGAATCCACGGATTTCATCTGGCAAAATGCATGTGAAGACGGTGTGTTTTATCAAGAACGTCCGGGAGTTTACAGAGTAACCGCCACCTATGAAGGAGTAACCTCCGATTCAACCACGGTTACGGTGGAAACATCTCAATCTAGCTATTGGTGGCTGTTGTTACCGCTAGTAGCGGTAGTGATCGTATTGTTCGTGCTGTTGAAAAAGTGGCCTTTGCATGAACAGGAGGAGCCTGCAGTGAAGGGTTTGAACGAACCATCCGGTAAATAACACATAGAAGCAGTGATCCCTTCTCGTTGAAGGGATAAATAAATGAACGATGAAAATGAATGTGATACAATGAAGGTAAAGCGAAAGGGAAGGACAAAACGCCCGCTGTCAGATGTAAGAATAACCATGGTCTATTTAACTTGCATCGCATTATGTATTATACTCACTTCTTCCACTTTAACCCTGGTACTGTCTTCCGACGCAGAGAGCGACGAAGAGATCACAGGACTCGTCGAATCGCCCTGGCCTAAGTTCAGAGGCAATGCAAGGAATACCGGGCGGAGCCCTTACGATACAAGTCATGTGGATGGAACGGAGATATGGAATTATGAAACCGATGAAGGAGTGGGTTCTTCGCCCGCAATCGGAATAGATGGAACAATATACGTCGGCTCAAATGACAATGACGTTTATGCCATAAACCCCGATGGTTCGGAAAAGTGGAGTTTCACCACGGGGGGTAGTGTATTTTCTTCGCCCGCAGTCGGAGTCGACGGTACAATATATATCGGGTCCTATGATCATAACTTTTATGCGATAAACCCCGATGGTTCTGAAAAATGGCGTTTCGCTACGGAATATATTATATTATCTTCGCCCGCGATCGGACCTGACGGAACCATATACATAGGCGAGATTTACTCATGGTCTTTGACTGAATCTTTCTACGCATTAAACCCGGATGGCTCAGAAAAATGGTCTCGTCGCTTGGATTTTACTACTTCACCGATCATCGGAGCAAACCAAACGATATATGTTTGTTCGTACACTCACTTGCTTTCACTTAACTCGACGGATGGCTCGACAAGATGGCTTTTTCGCCTAACCTGGGAAGATAGGGTGTTTTCTTCTCCGGCTCTCGGTGCGGACGGAACAATATACATCGGCTCGTCCGATAATAACGTGTATGCGATAAACCCGGATGGTACTGAAAAATGGAACTTCACCACAGGAGATGACGTACGTTCTTCGCCAGCTATTGGAGCAGACGGAACAATATATGTCGGCTCGTTTGATAATAACGTGTATGCCATAAACCCCGATGGCACTGAAAGATGGAACTTCACAACTGAAGATCATGTCTTCTCTTCACCCGCAATTGGAGCCGATGGCACTATATACGTCGGTTCAGGTGACAATAATATCTATGCTTTGAACCCCGATGGTTCGGAAAAATGGCGTTTCACCACTGGCGGGGGTGTCAGTTCTTCATCGGCGATAGGCGAAGATGGGACAATATATGTCGGTTCAAGTGATGGTAAGCTCTATGCTATTAGCCGAACCGCGCCATTGATATCCGATGAAACCCCTTCGGATGATGCCACCGATGTGCCCGTAACCACACCGTTGTCCGTATATGTCGAGGCGATAACCTACCCCGCGGAGGTCGAGTTTTACCTCGACGACGAACTCGTACATTCGGAAACATTGGATTCCGATGGTGTCGTTGAAACTAATATTCTGACCTTAGATTATAACACAACCTACCATTGGGAAGTAGTGGTAGAAGATGAAAAAGGCATGATCACAAATGAAACTTATTCCTTCACAACCGTAGCCCCTCAGATACTGACCATCCATCCGGAGGAAGGCGGGACGACAGTACCTGCACCGGGAACTTACAACCATACCTATGGAGATACGATAACCATTGAGGCGATTCCCGATGAGGGCTGGAGATTCAGCCATTGGGAAGGAGATTACGAAGGTACCGAAGAAGAGATCACCATCACCATGGACGGCCACAAGAGTATAACAGCGCATTTTGAGAGACACGAGCACCGTCTCACGATAAACATACAAGGGGATGGTAGCACCGTGCCCGGAGAAGGCGTTCGTACTTACGAACACGGAGATAATGTAACCGTAGATGCGATACCCGCCGAAGGTTGGATATTCGTCGGATGGACCGGAGATGTACCGGAGAACGAGTCCGATGAGTTATCCATCACCATCGTGATGGACGGCGACAAGAACATCACCGCACACTTTGATGAAATACTATATCCGAGCATCGAGATAATCTCGCCCGAATACGATAGAGTATTCGACTCCGGCGATGTCACAGTGGAATGGCGTGGCGAAGAAGGTACCTATCCGATCAGTCATTACGAGATACGCCTGAATGACGGCGATTGGGTCAACATCGGTACGGCTACGGCCCATACATTCACCGTTACCGAGCGAGGTGACCACGTAGTGTCGGTGAGAGTATTCGACGCCGAAGGTAACTCCGATGTTGACAGTATCAGGTTCGCAATAGAGGAGAGTTCCCCGGGCAGCTACTGGTGGCTGATACTCCTGCTGATTATTGTGGTAGTCGTCATTATATTAGTGATGAATCGAGGTAAAGGTGAAGAGTCGTTCGATGAAGAGGATACCTCGGAGATCGAGGAAAACACGATTGAAGACGATAAGGTTTAGGATATTTTCCTAAAACCAGTGATTCCAAGTACTGGCTCGTTGCTCTAAAGGAATTTTTACTAGTAAATCGGGATTCAAATCCCTTCCCCCGCACTTTCCTTATTTTCGAATGAACATGAGAAAATGGAAAGTGAACAGAATCTCTGATTCCGTGGCATTCAATTATCTTTCCGAGAGTAACGAGGAAAGTGATTGAATAGATGGAATCTTTGATTCCTTTTGCATACTTTACTTTTCTGTAGCGTAGCGAATGAAAGTCAATTTCGCCCCCACACCCACGGCCAAGGCCGTGGGCATGCTCGCTTCGCTCGGTGGGGACGAATTTGTTGCCCGATGACTTAACTTGTGAAGTCTCGCAGTGTCGCTTGTGTATTTGATATCCTTTGTAAATCTAGATTACCCATCTGGTATTCAAGATACGGATCCTCTCCACATGATCGTTTACCATCTTTTGCTCTCGTGTAATATTTATCGCGCAATTCTTCCTTCTGAGAGACATTGATGTAAAATTCAACCGCCTCACTAGTTGTACTTCCTACTGACCGATAGAAATAACCTCTTGACCAGAAATTACCTCCCCAAAAACGA
>JAFDTZ010000088.1 GCA_019594305.1 Thermoplasmata archaeon | reverse complement strand
GATAGGAAGATGGAAGAAAAACGGAAAGAGCATGAACATGGCCCTCGTAGGCCTGGAATCGAACAAAGAGAGCATGAGGTTGCTCTAAGCGAGTGACCTAACTCTCAATACAAAGGTGGTAAAATGATAGGAAGATGGAAGAAAAACGGAAAGAGCATGAACATGGCCCTCGTAGGCCTGGAATCGAACAAAGAGAGCATGAGGTTGCTCTAAGCGAGTGACCTAACTCTCAATACAAAGGTGGTAAAATGACAGAATCCGATAGAATGTCTCTGTGGCCGGGTGTTCGTGTCTCGGTAAAGGGGCGGAATCAAGTCTTCACGACCATAAAAGAAAAATAAATTTGCGTCTTCAGCAAGAGGACGCTAATCTTTTTTACTAAGTTTCACTGATCTCATAGATGCCCTTTCATATTCATGACTATTTTGATACGCTCAGCAAGTAGTGAGATCCCGGATCCCCAAAGCTTCTTTCCCTTTTCAGCCGTCGCCTTGGTGGGTTCGCCCAATACACCCATAGATGATAATTCGTGGGTGTCCCAAGCAAAGTTGAACGCCGGTTTGCTATCGAAGGCCATGGACGGATGAGGGAAGGTCATCTCCTTCTCCGGTATTGCATCTACATCCACCAGCTCTTTACGATTGGCCAGTGAAGTGGAAGTTTCGTAATCACCCGCGTGAACGTCGTTTTCAGTGTCAATAAATTTCTTCTTACCGGGCTCCATACACTCTCCGGAATCTATGAAAACCAGCAGTCCCGTTTCTTTCTTCAACTTGCGGGCGACGATGTTCAATACCGAGGTGTTACCTCCGTGACCGTTGCAAATAAACAATTTTTGAAAGCCATGGGTTGCAACAGAGCGTCCTATATCCATGATCACCGCCTCTAGGGTTTCCGGCCTAAGAGTTACCGTACCGGAAAATGACATGTGATGGTCGCTTACACCGTAAGAAACTGTAGGTAATATGGGCGGTTTGTCGCCGTCTATTCTTTTCACCGCTTCCTCCAAGAGGTATCTCGCATCGAACGAATCTGTGTCCAGGGGCAGATGGGGACCGTGCTGTTCAAGGCTGCCCACAGGGAGCAGCGCTAGGTCAACATACCTCGTAATACACAAAATATCTTCACGGGTCATCTCACCCCAATATATGGGCATCTCTTTTTTCATGTGCCGTATATACATGAACAAGGTATTACATTTTTTGATTATTACGATCTTTAACGGAGATGTCCATGGCCGCCGCCAGACCCATGCCCCATGCAAGGCTAGCGTGGCGATAGCCGCGAAGTACCAGGGAACCTATCACATAAAAATTCTCTATATCTGTAGAGCCGGAGGGGAATTTGACCTCACCGTATGAAAATTGCATGTCGGGAAGAGCGGGCTCTCTGCCTATAGCGGTTATCACGATATCACAACTTAACGAGTTATCACCATACCGAAGGGAATAAACATTATCGGACAGTTCCCAACCTGTTAGCTCATGGCATATCTCTTCTATTCCTTTATCCGATGCCTCGTCCACAAGCACACTCAGTGCCTTGGGTTCACCTCTTCTGAGGATGACTGGGTGCGCACCAAGTTCTTTAAGCCGGAGGGCATAATCATAGGCAGCATCTCCACCGCCCACTACTGCTACCTTCTCTCCTGTGTAATCCCTCCACTCTGGATGATATCTCTCACCTGTTATCCCCAATGATCTAGGTTTGGTACCGGTGGCAAGGACCATATATTTAGCACTTATGATCCCGTTCTCTGTAACAGCTTCAAAACTATTTTTCTTCTTTGATATCTCACTTACATCGCCCTTTAACAAACCGATATCGTAATCCTGTATTATCTCACCCAACGCTACGACGGCCTCCCGGCCGCTCATATCACGTAGACCTGGAAAATTCTCCAATCTGTTCGCCTGGTAAAGTAATCCTCCCGGCTTGCCCCGCTCTACCAACAGTACATCATCAATACCCTCACGTATGCACTGCTGGGCTGCAGCTATTCCTGAAGGGCCCGCGCCTATCACCGCAACCGTTGCTCTACTTCTTTGCACAATAATACCTCCGCAAGACCGTGACATATGGATATGAGAGAAGAAAGGTGTATCTTTTCGGAAGAGGTCGCCGTTCCGTCTGCTAGGAAAAATGTACGGTGATCGCGTACAAAGGCGTCCCTGCATGCCGTCTCGCAACACATGTCCGTCATCACACCACATATGAATATATTCTCTATACCTTCCAAATGACTATCTAGGTCTGTTCTGTAAAACGACGAGTAGGTAGGTTTTGTTACCACGGGGCCCTTGACCGTCACTTTATCTACTATCTCCGCCATCTCACCTTCGGTTACCGGAGATGACTTCCACCACTGTATCATAGTACTGGACGGAGCGGTATCCTGTATTGTTCTTGTGTAGATGATTTTTCCGCCCATTTGGACAAAAAGCTCCACAAGATAATTTACATTATCTATGATGACGTCCGCCGCGGGAAGATATGCGTGACTTTTCGGATCCATAAAATAATTCTGCATATCGACCACAAGGAGCGCACTTTTACGGGCTTCTATACTACCCGACCATCTCTTACGATGAGGTAGGTTTTCAAGCCACCTCTCCGCCTTTTCACGTAAATCTTCCTTGGTAATGTAAGGCACCTTGCACATGGAAATGAAAATAGAACAGCATCGTAATAAATCTAATGGCAGTTTGTAAAAAACTTGTTACAGATCGTTATCAAGATATGTGAACAGTACCTGGCCGCAGTTACTTTTTATCTCGTTTTCCTTCGGGTCGCCTATGCTGAGATGTACATCGTACCCCTTTTTATGCATCTCGGCTATTACCGGATATAGGTAAGAGTCATTTTCGGTAAAGATATTTACCAGTTTGTTCTTTTCGGCCATGTTAGTGGGGTTCATAGGTGTGATTTTTATAGCGAAGGTATTAGGTGGAAATATTCTTCTTAATTTGTCTACATCTATTTCATTATCCGGATGAAGAGCAAAGTTAAGTGTTATCTTTCTTCCGCCTATGTAGAATTCGCCACCGTAGTCGGCTATCTGCTCCAAGCTCCATTTGTCCACGGGCATAAGGTGGTCCCTCTTTTTCTCATCGGTAGAATGTATCGAAAACTGTATCTGGAAGTTACCTTTGAATATTTCATGGTTGAGACTTTTCAGGCGTCTGAACCAGGTCTCCCTTCCGGAAGGTGCGATGGTGGAGATGCAGGGCATATAGTTCGTTGGCCGGTACCTGTCCTTTATCTTGGTGATAGTATCTATAACCGCATCGTTCAAAGCGGGTTCGCCGATACGCGCAAATTGGACCTTGAATTTATCTGATTTTACGTTACCCGAAGGCAGATGTCTTTTCACTACGTAATCTACCTGTTCCAGCATCTGCTCAACGCTCAATTTACCTTGGTAAAAATGTCCTGCATCACAGAATTTACAATTTACCGGACAGCCGAATAAACTGGAGATGATGATAACCCACTTTTCTTCCCTTGATTTAGCACCACCCAGTGAGTCCACGAACTCAACGTACTTGCATTTACCCTCGAATTGGGCAAGATATACCTTGGCTATACCCTCAGTGCCCTGCTCGTGTATGACCTTCATATACTACAACTGAAACTCAATAAGGGGATAGATATAATCTTTTGCTTTTTGTGATAAATATATTAATCTTCGTATCAGGCCAAAAACCCTTTATGAACTATACCGCTGAGATATACATGACCAATCCCAGGGACATACTCAATGAGCTCAAATGGATGGACGACAGGAGTTTGAAGGGTGTCGAGGTATTCTACGTTCATCGGGGGGCTCCCGGTGACTTCAAGGTATTGATGGGAGATGATATAATCCATCTAGGTAGATCGTTCATAAAACATACCGACGGAGAGATACCTTATCACAGGATATTTCAGATATCCAAAGGAGGTAAGGTACTCCTGTCGAGAGAAAGGGATTGATCACAGACAATCTAGTAGCTCGTCCATCTTGTTCTTCAGATTGGTATTGATCAGGGCGTTGGTAACATCGCCTCTGGTCTTCTCCACAAGGTCCCTGGCGATATCCTGCTTGTGCTTTACGGGCAGAACTGCGTTAGGATAGTCGAATATCATAAGCATGTCCTTTATCTGTTCCATCATATGCAGCGATTTACGTGCGTCGTTGAGCTTTCCTTCGGCAAGACTGTCCAATACCATGCGCCTTAACTCACCCACTACGTCTCCCAATCCGAGTATGTACGAGTCCGGGGTTATATCAAGCTCCTTGGGGGTCATTATGCTGTTACCGCTTTTTATCGCCCAAAGTATGTGTGCCTCGGCTAGCTCCTGGAAACCGTTCCTCAACATTCCGGAGTAGTATAACTCGGGGTGATCTTCCACTATGCTCTTTACCTTTGATATTTCTTGGAAAGCTTCGTTGAATTTTTCACGGGGTTCTTCGCCGATGTGTATCAATTGGATTATCTGCCTGGAAGTTCGCTGTATAGTCCGTGATGACTTCATTACCAGTTCCCTCACAGTATCTTTGTCGTCCAGCTTGGTGTCGAGCTCCTTGATGGTTTCCTTCAGTTTGCTTATTTCCGTCATTTACTATCACCGAGTAATGCTTCCATGCGTTTAACCTTATCTTCGATTAGATCGGGTTTACCGATGTCGTGCCGCATGTGTATGTTTTTACCTTCTACGTATGAAAGCGCCTTTTCACTAACCCTTTCTGCGTCCCCAATATCATTGGCAAATCCGACCACCGCGAGTGACCTTGACGTGGTAGTATATATCTCTCCGTTCCTGGCATCCACGGATGCGTAGAAGAGTTCGGCGCCTTCTCTCTTAATTGACTCCTCGTCGACCTTTAGATGACTGCCGGGTATAGACTCGAAACCGTAACCTTCCGGAACGATATATTTGCATACCGATGCCTTGGGTTCGAAGGATATCTCCATACCTGAAATATCCTCCTCTGCTATACTACGACAAAGTTCCGCATAATCCGTCTTCAAAAGAGGTAAAATATTCATAGCCTCAGGATCCCCCCATCGACAGTTGAACTCTATAATTTTAGGACCTTTGGCTGTTAGCATGAACTGGCCGTAGATAACCCCTTTGTAAACTCTGCCTTCGGCTCTCATGGCCTCCAGAGTAGCCCTGATTATCTCTACACTTCCCTCATAGGTTTTTCTATTAACAAAGGGAAGTAACCCATCGGGCATAGAATAGGACCCCATACCTCCGGTATTTGGGCCTTCATCTCCTTCGAATAGCCTTTTGTGGTCCTGCACAAGAGGGGCGGGCAGCACGTTCTCACCGTCAGTGAATGCCTGTAGTGTGAACTCTTCACCTACCAGCTTCTCTTCCAGTACCACTCTAGGTGTACCCCCGATGTTCTCGTTTAGTACCTTTCTGCTGTAATCGATCAAGTCTTTTTTGCTCTCAAGATGATCGCCCATCACCTTAACTCCTTTACCTCCGGTAAGACCCACCGGTTTGACCACCAGATCACCTGAGTAATGAGCTAGAAAGTCCTCAAGTTCCTCTATATCATCGAAAACCTCATACTCTACACTCCCGGGTAGTTCGTGTTTGGCCATTAAGTCCCGCATGAATTCCTTGGATGTCTCTATCTCCGCGGCCCTTTTACACGGGCTGGCACATGGAATGCCTTTTTTTTCTAGTTCATCCACGATACCTTTTCCCAGGGGTGCTTCGGGACCGATTACCGCGAATTCTATATCCTTATCAACGGCCCAATCCACTATCTCCCGGATATTTGTATCCTTTTCCAGTAAGGTTTCCTCGGCTAACCGGTCGATACCCGGATTGTTATTACCCATCGAGGCATAGATCTCCGCGCCGTTTCGGGCCAGTGCCTTTACCATGGCGTGCTCTCTTGCTCCGCCTCCGACTGTGATGACCTTCATAATATCAAAGGGGTATAGCAAGGGAGATATAAGATTTGTTTGTTGTTACGAGTTTATTTCACAAATATTCTTCTTTTTTCTTGCCGAGAACTATCAGATCCTTGTGAACGCTTATTATTTCCTCCGCATTTACTTTAAGGTTCACTACCTTTACATCCACCGGTGATGCAATAGTTCCTTCTTCCAGGGTTCCTACGGGGATGGACAGGTTCATGTCATCAAAGGGCATTATGGGGATGATATAGGTTTCCAAACATTCCCTTTCACCCACTTTGGTTATAATACGCGCTTCCACCCGTATATATTCGAGGTTGCCTTTGACGTTCTTTTCCGCTTCCTTAACCACACCCATCTCCTTGCCATCCACATCCATTACCTTTGCACCGACTAGTTCCGTTACCGGGCTTATCCATAATTTGATACCCTTCGGTGTGATATTTTCAACGTACTTTAGATTCACACGTATACACCCACCAAAGAATCCTTTGTGTACTATAAGATGAGTGGGATTAAGGGTGGAACGGTTCAGCTCCAAATCGTTAACGTGTCCGAAGTGTTCCCCATCGGCACTGTAGACCTTTGTTCCTTTCAATTCCTTGAAGGTGGTTCGTCCTGGTCGGTTTTTCACCATTAGATATCACCTATTTCAATATGGTAGAAGTGGTATATTACACTTATCCTTCTCCCTTGGTCCACATCCTCACGAAGCGATCGACCAGACTATCGAAGAATGTCTGACGATACTGTATCAACAGGTCGGCGATCTTATCTTCATCAACGACGAAGTACAGATTTCCTTCCTGATCTATGATGCCGTCCTTTCTTAGTCGTTTAAGATGATACGAGATAGTGGAGGGTGCAACGTCTATTACATCGGAGATTTCCTTATGGGATGATTCGGGATACTCCATCAAAAAGAGTATTATGGTTCTCGGTAATTCTTTACGCAGGACCGCCAGTCTGTCCTTGTCGTACCGGTCTATCTCTCCCTTTGCATAGTACCGCATGTACTTTCCTTCTTTACGGGTGGTGATAAGCTTCCTTTTTTCCAGTACCCTCAGATGATAGCGAATAGTACCCAGGGGTATATCTAGGGTTCTATCGACCTCCCTTAGATGAATACCGGGGTTATCTTTGATAGTTTCAAATGTTTTCTTACGTGCCTCTAGTTTGAGGGGTTTCTCAGCCAACTTGTATCACTCCCATAGTCCGGAGATCATCAACAAAACCACAACACCAACGTCAAAGAGTACGTGATAGTGCCCTTCGGCCATAAAGCCGAGTGAGTCGACGTAAAGACTGGTCAACAGTAAAGCGGCTTTGACTAGGAAAAAAAGCATGGCTATGGTGAGAAAGAGTAGTCTCTTTGTCCTGACACGCAAGTATGCGAGAGCTAATATGATAACGCCTGACAGTGCCAATACGAGTAGAACTCCCAGCACCAGCGAATCCAATGCCCAACTCATGTTGTTCAAATGGAGATATGCGGCAAGTGATAAAAAAGTTGTCTATGTATCGGTAAGTTATAAATCGTCATTTGTACTCCAAATGTCTTCGCTCTCGTAACTTGTCACTTTCTTACCTCTTTTCCCCAGTAGGATAAAAGTCAATACCAGTGCTACGATCAGTACAACGATCATTAATATCAACCATATAGGTAGGAGCACTCCGGCCTCATCTGTCTCCGACACATCCACCTCCCAGCTCAAAAAGGGATACGTTTTGCCATCAACGATGTTCCATGTGTGATTTGCATTTCTTGAATCCGTATCAAAAACAGAGACTATGTCCCAGCCAGCATCTTGATAAGTACGCATGTTAATCATCTCAGTGGTGGTCTTCGGCTCGCCTTTGTCCGTATCATATTGTCCACTTGTTTCGGTATCGTAGAATGAATTGGAGACAGTACGCCAATTCCAACCTACTAGCCCACCTACATACTCGCTAGTTCCTCTAACAGTTCCCCTGGCATACGAGTTAGACACCATGCCAAGATTCCACCCCACGAGCCCGCCCACATGCATGTCACCGCTCACGCTTCCCGTCGCATACGAGTTCGACACCGTGCCATCCCAATTGTATCCCACTAATCCACCGACATATGAATCTAAACCATTTATGTTTCCTGTAGCAAATGAGAATTCCACTATACCACGGTTATAACCTATTAATCCACCAATTTGATTGTAACCCCAATGTCCTCCCAACCCTCGCCCACTTAAATTTCCTGTAGCATACGAATTGAATATCGATCCGCCCTCAAAATTATTGCCAACCAATCCACCTATTGAAAAAGCATCTATGATGTTCATAGATGAAGATGAGTTGATAACATACCCCCTATTGCTTCCAATCAAACCACCTAATCCAAATTCACCTCTTACATAATCCCCAATAATATATACACCAGATACACGACCTCTATTGTGCCCTACCACACCGCCAACATGGTAGTGACCGTTTACACTAATATCAACCATCCCAAAATTACTGACAATTCCCCCTGTATCTACAACTCCAAAGAGTCCTACAAGGTCACACATCGGACGGTCGATGTACAGTCCCGTTATAGTGTGGTTATGCCCATCAAGACTGCCGTTGAATTGATTATCACTATTTCCGATCGGTTCAAATCCCGCACCATCATTCCAGTCTCTCGTCCCACTGGCATCGATGTCGTTGGCCAGAGCGTAATGTGCACTCAAGTCATCCTCCATGGCTTGGAGGTCGTGTACATCCTCGATCATATAAGGGTCATGTATGGTTCCGGTACCTCCTGCGAACTCTCCATCGGCGGCTTCGGATTCTATCGGTACGAAATTCACGAACATCACCGATATCAGCAATACTGAAATTGATATGAGTGTCAACTTCCGAGTTACATCATGTTTTCTTCGCATTACAAATTCCCTCTTCTTCATCCTAATTCGCCACCCACACATATATATGACAATATATTAGGTTTACGTAAATTTTGATATGATGATCATAAAGAAGAGTACTGCAATGTGTTCAGATTAAAGATAGTTCATACACCCTACCATTAGTAAGTTAAAGCAAGTTTAGCGGATTTTTCGCTGTCCTCAAATCATCAAAGATGATATAGCGGACGCGGCGGGATTCTGTTCAGAATTACTCATGCTTCGTAATTCTAAACGCTCGTGAAACCATGTTTCACTCACGAACCTAAAGGTTCTCATCCCTTGCTGAAAAAAAACGGACTTTGTCAGAAATCTATCGCTTTCTAACAGTCCGCAAAAAATGTGCCATTTTGTAGCGGACGCGGCGGGATTCTGTTCAGAATTACTCATGCTTCGTAATTCTAAACGCTCGTGAAACCATGTTTCACTCACGAACCTAAAGGTTCTCATCCCTTGCTGAAAAAAAACGGACTTTGTC
>JAFDTZ010000078.1 GCA_019594305.1 Thermoplasmata archaeon | reverse complement strand
TCACCTTCCAAAAATAGATAGTTGAAGCGGGGCATGTTAACGCGACATTTTACACCGGAACGTTTCAACCTGTCCTCAACCCTATCGGCCTGTTGATATAGTTCATTGAGGAATCTATGGATGTATGCTATATTCATGATACTAATCTACTTCATCTCTCATCGTTACTAAATATTTTTCCCATCGCATCGCTTCTTATTAAGATCGGATAATTCGATATTTTCTTCGGCCGCACTCAGCATCAAGGGTAAATTTACTTTTTTTATCTCGGATGCGGTTTTACTAGTTGAAGTCGTGAAATACGAAAACTACCAGAGAGATGGTATTGCGAAGATTGCGGTAAGTACCGATGATCTTCAGTATCTTTCCAGTTTCCCTTCCTTAAGTGCCTTTTTAAGACAGAGCTGCAGGGTGACTAAACCTATGGCCAGGCCGATAAGTCCGGCGATCGGCATAACTATCAGGTCGGTGGTAGGTATGTACCCGTGGGTTATGCTGTACCTGATACCGTTGAGAGCGTATGTTATGGGTATCACACGGCTTACATACTGTGCTGATCTTGGCAGTGCATCGACCGGGAAGAATACTCCGCAGAAGAATTGGAATGAGAAGAATATTACCGTAAATACAGCCTGTATCTCCTTGTAGAGTATGGCTATACCGGCGATAGCGAATCCGAAACCGATCACGGATAGCCATGCGAGTACAAGGAACAGGAAAGAAGGCAAGGTCAAGTTAAGGCTTATTCCGAAGACCAGTTCGGCAACCAACCACATCTCCACGAAATTTAACATGGACACGGTGAAACCCGATAGAGCCGTAGCGGATATAGGGACCATGAGGTGATTGGGTAACATGTATATGTTTTTGAATGTCCCTATGTGCTGCTCCCATCGTATGCTCCAAGACGAATCAAAGAAGCCTACCCTGATGAAACGCCATGTGATTATACCGGTAACCATAAATGTTGAGAATCCGCCGGGTACGCCGGTACCTCCCGCATCGTCGATGGTTCTACCCAGTACGCCGAAAACACTTACCCATACAATAGGATAAAGTAACATGGCTATGAAGTTCAATTTATAGGACCAGCGCCTCTGCCAGTCACGTACAACGAAGGCCCAAAGGATGGAAAAATATCCCTTTATATCCATGCGGTCACCTTCTCGTCGGATCTTTCTTCATCCTCGGTATGCCTGATGAACGCCTCTTCCAGTGTAGGCTCCTTAACCGATAGGTCGGTGATCCTACCGATGCTCATTATCTTCTCTATGATATCGTGAAGTCTTCGACCGTCCTCGAGATATACTCGGATGTATCGGCCTTCTTTTTCTATCTTATCTATGGCGGGGTCATCTATATCGGGTAAACCGTCCTCCATATATCTGAACTCCACGAGTCTTTTTGGGAATATCCGCTTTTTCAAAGCCCCGGGTTCACCCACGGATGTGATCCTTCCCCTGTTGAGTATGGCTATCCTTTCACAGAGTTCTTCCACCTCGTACATATTGTGACTCGTAAATACGACCGTCTTTTCCTCTCGATCCATTATCTCCTTGAGCAGCCCCCTGAATTTTCGGCTGGACACTGGGTCCAATCCCAATGTGGGCTCGTCCAGGAAAAGGATAGGTGTATTCCGTATAAGGTTCCTCACAAGGTTGAGTTTCTGCCTCATACCTGTAGAATAGTCACCCAATCTCTTCTGATAGTCTTCCTTTTCTAAACCAAGTCGTCCCCCGTAATTCTCCATCTTATCCTTCCAGTCGTCCACCCCGTATAATCGTGAAAAGAAGCTCATGTTCTGATACGCATTCAATCGTCTGTAGAATTTGTCCCGGGCGGTTATCACATCGACTATACCCCTCACCTTCTGAGGGTGTTTAACAACGTCGTACCCCCCGATCTCCGCCGTTCCGCCGTCGGGAAGGAGCATAGTTGCCATTATCTTCACCGTAGTGGTCTTACCGGCGCCGTTGGGGCCTAAAAGCCCGAATACCTCTCCCTGTTTCACTTCGAAAGAGATGCCGTCTACGGCATGGGTCCCGTTGAATTCCTTCCTGAGGTTCTTTACTTTTATTACCATTTAGATACACCTGCATGACCATGCAATTGTTTTTAAATCTTTGGGGCGTATTATATTACTTGATGACCGCTATTATCTTGTCGGATGTAAACCATGGATCGGGACATCATCGAGTATACGATGGAGGTGAATGTGGGCTCTTATCGATGATCTTTTTCTTCCACCAGCCCATCTTGTAAACGAGGTAGGCGAGTATGCCCGACCCTACGTTGCTCAGGGCTATGGCCAGCCATGCACCCGTGGAGTGAAGGCCGATGTAGAAGGCAAGTATGAAGAGAAGTGGAATACGCAATAGCCACAATCTTGATATGCTGATTCCCAGCTGTTGTTTTGTATGCCCGGAACCGTTCAACGTTGCCGACACAGCTTCGAAGATGGCGAAGAACGGCGCTCCTATGGCCAGTATCAGCAGGAATTCACCACCTATCTGCACGACGGCCGGCTGATCTTTTATGAAGAATCCGAATGCCTGGTATCGAATCAAAACCAAGACCAAAGATATGGAGGTCATGAGAATCATCATCACCAAGATACCTTTTTTAGCAGCCTCTTCGGCCCTTTCCTTCTTCTCAGCTCCCAGGGATTGACCTACCACGGTGGTCAGAGCCATACCGAGACCCCACATAACCACGAAACACACTCCGAGTATACGACCGCCGATGCCATATGCAGCCATAACATCTTTGTGATTGGGGAGATAGGCAAGGGCAGCTGCGAATACCAAAAATTCAGTAGAATCCAAGGCACGAGCCACTGTAGCAGGTATGCCGATCTGGAAGAATTTTTTTATCCGGTCCCAATCCGGTTTCATATGGCCGAGGTTGACCCAAAGACCTACCTTCTTGGTGGAGAGCATATACATGGCAATACAAAGTCCAACGCTCCGAGATAATGTAGTAGCTATAGCAGCACCGCGTATGCCCATGTGTGGTATGGGACCTAGGCCGAAAATGAATATAGGGTCAAGAGCCAGATTTATCAATACACTAACGGTCATTATGACTGTGGGAGTTATTGTGTCCCCCCACGCTCTAAGAGAGAACGAAAAAGCGGCAAAGGTGATCAGTACCGGAAAGCCCAAGAATATTATCTGAAGGTACGCTACAGCAGGTTCAACAACGGGACTGCCGCCGGTCAATAGATTCAGGAAAGGTTCTGCTGCAAATATACCTACGGCACCCAGTAATATGGAAAATAAGATGAAGATAAAGTAAAGCTGTCCGGCATCTCTCCGGGCCTCTTCGTACCTTTTTGCCCCGGTGTTTTGAGATATCAAGGCGATCCCTGCGATACCCAACCCCATCTCTATGGCCACCATCAACATTATGAAGGGCCATGCAAGTGTCAGAGCCGCCACCGCATCAAGATTATGAGGGGCCGGCAGTCTGCCCAACCACACGGTATCTACAATATTGTAAGTGGTTTGCAGTATGGAAGCCACCATCATGGGCCAACCGAGTTTGAATAGCAACGGTACTATATCGCCTGATATTATCTCTTCCTTACTGGGACGCCCCATTCGAGAGCGCAGGTAGTTAAAGGTACCTCCTGGGTTCATTACTTATCCACCACTTCTTCAACGTTTTCCGATATTCGATGTAAGTGTTCTATGAATATCTCTCTTTCCTCTTGGCTGAAATCCTTGAACAATATATCGTTTACCTCTTCTTCTATCTCCCTTACGATATCCTCAATTTCATGCTTTTTATCCGTTAGATATATGAGTTTTACACGTCCGTCGTTCGGGTCTTTCTCCATCCTTAGATACCCTTCGCCCTGTAGCTTGTTGATCATCTTAGAAGTGGTTGATTTGGATATCTTAAGATCTTCACATATCTCCTTCTGGGATATACCGTCTCCCTTTTTCAGCAAACGTACGAGAAAAGGAAATTCACCTCTGCTGAAGCCGTAGGGCATTATCTTCTTGCGAAGGTGCATTATCAACTTGCGGTTTATGGAGGCGTACAATTTTAGCACAGAATATTTTTCCGGCATATGGTTTCAGATGAAACTAATTGTATTTAATAGTTTCGGTCGAAACTATAAGTATATCACCAGTACTCTTCCAGTCTCTTAAGATCTCTTTCTGTGTGTCTATCGAAGAGCCTTTTTAACTCATTCAAAATGAAACCGCTTATCAACATAAGCGAACCTAGTATGATAAAGATGAAGGTCAGCATACTGTAACCAACGGATAGGATATTCTTCGTTCTAGCAATGTGTATAACCCACATACCTGATACCAATGCTATGGCCAGAAAAATTGCTCCCGTTATACCGAAGAATAAGAGGGGGCGCCTTTCGACTATCATACTTATCAATTTGTGGAGTACGCCGAAGCCGTGCTTTGCAGAGCCCTTGGTATTAGCGTTTTTTATGTTCTTGTACCTGCACGATATCCGGACGTTTTTTACATTCAATCCCTTTTCATGGGCCTCGGCCAGCATCTCCGACTCAACTGCGAAGTCGTCGTGTGTGAGCTTTATCAGTCTGATGGCCTTACGGTTCAAGGCACGGAAACCGCTCTGTGTGTCCCTTCCCTTGCCTCCGATGGTGAAGCGGTCTAGCACATTTTTACCTATCTTTCTTATGAAGGGCATCTCGGTGTACTCACCCCAGCGGGTGCCTATTGTTATATCGGCACCGGGGTTCATCAATCCCGATAGTAAATTGGGGATCTCGTAGGGATTGTGCTGCCCGTCGCTGTCTATCAATACAAGATAATGATAGTACTTCTTCTTGGCATAGTTCATTATGGTCCTGATAGCGGCTCCCTTACCCAGATTATGTTTATGTACCTCTACTGTGGCGCCGAAACTTTTTGCGATATTAGCGGTTTCATCCTTGGGATGGGAGCCGTCGTCGACCACCAGAATGTCAAAGTTCAACTTCTTCTGTAATTTTTTCAACTTCCACAGAAGGCTACCTATGGCTATCTCTTCATTGTAGGCGGGAATTCCCACGAGTATCGACTTCCCCTTTTTCGGTAAACGCATCTCCTTAACATCAGGGTGTTTTTTATTCATTGTGCCTTCCCGTTATGGAACATCTTACGATTTCTTAGCCCCATAAATAATTTT
Source organism: Thermoplasmata archaeon (assembly GCA_019594305.1). GTDB lineage: Archaea > Thermoplasmatota > Thermoplasmata > Halarchaeoplasmatales > Halarchaeoplasmataceae > Haladaptatiplasma. Next base: position 5,212 of record JAFDTZ010000078.1, on the reverse strand, counting down.
CCCTTCATATATCATGCTTGTAGGCGAACACTATTGTAACTGCAATGGTTGTGAATATAAAGACCCATATATTCATGAACCATGTGAGTACTAACATGCTGTACAATATGCTTCTCTGGCCCATGGTGTAGGACCTGTTACCGTTGACGAATAATCTCTGAAGATAACACGCAGGTTTTTCTTCACCGAGGGCTTCCAGACTTTGGGGTGACGAACGTATAAGGAATGTTATCTTAGTGAAGTTTCTAAGGGAAAGGAGGAAGTTGAGTACTGAGAATATTAGGGTTAAAACCATTAGCCAAACCGGTATTTCCATCTCCTCCACAATCACGGGAAACTCGGGTATAACGCCGGTGATACCAGCGAAGCCAAACAGGATACCCATGAGTACAACGGCGGTGGTAGCTTGAAAGGTAAGGGCCATTATCAAATTCCGGATCTGGTGAACACACAGTAGATGTTCGTCTTCATTGAGCACATTCTCGAACCAAGTACCTATACATTCATGCATCCTAGACCGTTTGGTATTTCTTCCGGTGAATTCGGTGACAAAGAAATAGATGTAATGATATCCAAAAAGACATGCTACATATATCGTAACGGCCAACAGCGCTTGCATATCAATCGTTAATAATCACAATATATTTATATGTTGACCTTGATTCCCTCCTTCAAGGTGAAGATATGCAAGAAGAAGGATATACACAGGAAGGCTTTAAACCACAGCAGCAGCAGTGGGATCAGCCGCAAACGCAGCCACAAACGCAGCCGCAAACGCAGCAGCAACCACAGCAACAACCGGACATGTTCGAAGGACTCACAAGTAACAAAACACTGGCAATGGTCGCTATGCTGGGCTTACTGATAATCATGGTTGGTGCTATACTGCTGAATGCAACGAACTCTATCGACGACAGCAGGCATGTAATAACCATGGGGAACATACTCAAGGACGTAGGAGTATTCCTAGTGGCTGGAATAATGTTGATGGCTGCCTTCTATAGAGACGAATGGGATCGATGGTTCCGCGTAGCCGTAGCCGGTTTCGCTCTCGTGCTGATAGTATTAGGTTACTTCCCTATCGGCTTCGATTTCGGATTCGGCATGGGCGGGTATGAAGTCGGACCCTGGTAAAACAATAAACCCCTTTTTATTTTTTTTTTAACTTTCAAAACCTATCCTTCAACAATCTTAAGGCGATCAATATACCATCTCGGGTTCTCAGTTTTGATTCGCCCATTCTACTTCGATACTCAATGGGAATCTCCGCCACCCCTTTACGCACCAGCATACCGTGGATGCTGGCCTCGATCTCGAAACCTTTTCCCGGAGGCAATCTATTATCAAGAGCGCTTTTCTTGAAACATCTCATCCCGGTACATAGGTCGCTCACTTTAACACCGTAAAGTCCATTCGCTAGACGAGTAAGCATACGATTTCCGAACATGTTCATGGAAGACATGGCACCTTTGGAGATGCTGCCGTCGAGTCTGGAGCCCAGTACCATGGCATGACCGTTCTGAAGTTCTTGAAGCATCTCCACCATTGCCGAAGGGGGGTATGTGCCATCGCCGTCTATAGTAAAAATGAAATCGCCCGTGCTATCTTTTATACCTCTTCTTACGGCAGCAGCCTTTCCTCCGTCCTCGAGGATCACCGTCGCACCCTCTTTTCGAGCTATCTTACGCGTATCATCTTTTGAACCGCCGTCGATCACCAAAATCTCAAGTTCATACCCTAATTCCTTTAACCGAGCTTCAGGAATATTCTGCAGTACCTCCGCTATACCTTCTTCCTCGTTTAGTGTCGGTATGATAAGGCTAACTGTGGTCATGTTTTTTTCCTTCTTTAGGTTCATTCAAGGTAGTACATTATCTCCATTCTGGTTATATCTTGTCTGTATTTGCGAACTATCTCTACGAAACGCTCTTCTTGGGCCGAAGCTATGCTGCCGTATATATCATTGAAGAGTATATCTTCCTCCATATCTTTCACCATGAGCCGCTTTTGTGATTCGGTGAGTTTATGTTTTCCCCTTTTGGAATATTCAAGACGAAGATATCGCTCCAGTTCAGAGAGGACTTCCGTATAGAATCCAAGTTTCTTCGCTCTGTCCGGTCCTATGTTGCGTACCAGACCGCAGGAGCGGCAGTAGGGATGAGGTGCGAGAGTGGAATCCTTACGTTCTTTAAGTATAGGGAGCCAGTCCTTCCCGCTCTTTAGGTGCTCACACAGATGGCAAGACGGTTCTTTTAAATTCTCTTTTTCCTTCGGGGGTTCCGTGTCCTCCATACTCAACTTTTAGAAGTCCTACCTATTTATCTTTTCGGTTTCTAGGAACACAACTATTAAATAATCAATGCATAATAATCAATCCATGCAACGATTCATAGAAAAGCTGGATAAAGAAGAGTTTCCCATTACGTACGAGGTCCCGTCACCGAGGGGAGGAAACGTTGATAAATACATCAAAATTATCGCTGACCTCCCATTCCTGGATGCCCTTGCCGGTTTGAATGTTTGCAACAATCCTGTTGGAAAGGTACGGATAGATCCGGGCCCTTTTTCAGGAAGGATACTGCATGAATTGGATGTCGAACCCATAGCTCATCTCACCTGCAGGGATACCACCCTTAGTGGTCTTCAAAAATGGCTCTTAGGGGCGGATAGTATGGGCATACGAAATTTACTAGCCATGACCGGAGATTACGCCGTGGGCGATTACCCCGCCGAGGAGAAGATAGATACCATCAATTCCTTGGAGTTGATCACGGGGATCAAAAAATATCTCAATAACGGTCAACTTATGCCGGAACTATCCACCAGACAGTCCAGACAGAGGAATAGATATCTTACCGAGCTTGAGACCTTGGAGAAGCCCACTGAATTCAACGTGGGAGGTGTGATGCTGCCCAGACGAACGGGAGAGACAACTTATGCATCAAACAAGATACAGGCGGGTGTTGATTTCTTCCAAACCCAGATAACGTACGATGCCTATGAAGTTATAGAGTTGCTCACGGAACTGGAGGACATGAATGACAGGTATCCGCCTGTACTGGTTAGCACAGCTCCTTTCGCATCACCGGAGGAGATGACATTCCTATCGGAAAACGTACCTCAGGTCAATATACCTCAGGAGGTTCAGGAGCGTCTTTCGAGTGCCAAGAACTTTTCCGAAGAATCCGTAATATTCGCTGTGGAGATGTACACCGACATACTTGACTACGCTAAGGAAGCCGGACTTCATACCAAATTGGGAGCGCATATAATACCCATGAGGTCCGAGAAGATGGCTGCAAAGATAGTCGAGGAGATAATTAAATTATGAATTCCGAGCTCTATCCTTGGCCGGGTAAGTACGAAACGGGTGACCACAAATCACCGGTAGCTGTTGTCACCTTGGATGAAAAATTTGAGATACCTCCCCACAGGACTGCCATCTGGGGTCCTATGAAAACAGAGAATCTCGGTATAGAGAAGGTCGTGGCCAACACCATATCTAACCCATATATACGGTTCTTGATAGTATGTGGTAAAGAGATCAGAGGCCACAAGTCGGGGGCTTCCCTTGTTTGCCTGGCTATGAACGGAATAGATGATATGGGGCGCATAATAGATGCCCCCGGAGCGGTGCCCTACATAGAGAATATAAACCAAGATGCGGTTGAACGTTTCCGTGATCAGGTAGAGGTGATCGATCTAGTTGGCACCACGGATATTGAAGAGATTTGCAAAGCGATAGATACGGCACATAAAAAGGATCCCAGTACCTACGGAGAGCCGTACATCGCCCTGAGTATAAAGGAGAAAAAAATGTCGAAGTTGGAGGCTGATTTAGCGCTTCATGCATCCCTGAATGTATCACCATGGGGCGACATATCACCCCTGGAGGCGGGTATAAATGTTTAGCTATACGAAGGAACAGAAGGTACATAAGCTTGGAGATAAAAAGGTCGGAGGTCTTCCCGGAGAATATCCCACTTTGATGGTTGGGTCCATATTCTACCAGGGGCAGTTTTCTGATCCGCAGGATTCCCTTGAGCGGGTAGAAAAGCTGATCAGGCGGCAGAACGAACTGTCTGACATGGTGGGACTTAACTGTCTCGTAGATATTTTTGTGTACGAAAAGTCCGAGATACCGTGGAAGGTGAATTTTGCCTTGGATGTAATAGACGGGTTTTTCTCATTGGATATTCCGGACGCGGATGTACGTATCAAGGCTCTTGAATATCTTTACGACCAGGGAGGATTGGATAGACTGGTTTACAACAGTGTCAACCTTGGGATAACCGATGAAGAACGACTGACACTCGAGGAATACACACCTTCGGCCGCAGTGCTCCTTGGATACAATCCACAGGATACGAGTACCCAGGGCCGATTGGATATGATCAAGGACGGTGGAGTGTTGCTGGAGGAAGGACTGTTGAAGCTTATTGAGGATGTGGGTATAAGATATCCTCTGCTGGACACCGCTGCAACACCTTTTGGAGAGGGTGCTTCGGAGGCTCTTCGAGCGATACCTGTGTTCAAGAGCGAGTTCGGACTTCCGGTGGGATGTGCTATGCACAACGCGGTTGAAGCGTGGTTGTGGCTTGAGAAGTACGAACATAGAACAGAAATAATGCCTACCGTAGATGCTGCCGTAGATGCCCTTCCGCTGATACTCGGTGCGGATTTTGTATATTACGGACCCATAGAGAATGCACATTCGGAGTTTGTTACCGCGGCTATGGTTGACAGGATAGTGGCCGAGGGAGCGGAGAGCTACTTTGGCACAGAGATCGACGAGCGGCATCCTTATCATACCGTGTAAAGTAGGACATTCAGAAAATTATTTATCAACCTTACCTTTTGCATGCCTCAGTGTGGCCAATTTTAGTGTAGCTGCATGATTATCTGGATTTGGACAGGCTTCTGGCGTTCCCCGCAGTCGCAAATTGTTTTCACAATTTGTCCTCAAGCGGAATAAAATTCCGCTAAGTCGCAAATATTCGCAAGCTCATATTTGTCCTCCCGGGGAACACAGTTCCCCGCAGTCGCAAATTGTTTTCACAATTTGCTCCCGTAGTGTAGTCCGGCCAATCATTTCGGCCTTTCGAGGCCTGAGAATAGGTCAAAGACAGCCGAACACCCGGGTTCGAATCCCGGCGGGAGCATTTTAACACTTTAAAATGCGAGCCAGTGGAAAAATTATGTTCGATTTTTG
>JAFDTZ010000004.1 GCA_019594305.1 Thermoplasmata archaeon | reverse complement strand
GGCGGAATAGGATAGATATACTCAAAAACCTCAACGAGATAGAAAAGATCCATGATCTTATACATTCCATGAAGAAGAAGTACAGGTTCGACCACAACAAGATACGTGAGGTTCTGTACGACAATATAAACGAAGAGTTAAGGGTAGAGTATCATCGTATCGTAGCCGAGAGTTACGAAGAACTTTACAAAGACTGCCTGGATGATGTTTTGGAAAATATCGCATACCACTACTACAAAGCGGAGGATGAAAGAGCCGTCGAATATCTTTTGGACGCGGGAGATAAGTCGAAAGATAAGTATGCGAACATAGAGGCTGAGAGGTTCTACCGCAATGCATCGTCTCTCATGGATGAAGGAGATAAAAGGTCGGTTAGAGCGCATGAGGGACTGGGAGACGTTCTACGTATTATCGGTGAGTATGATGAGGCACTGGAAAGCTACCAGAACGCTCTGGAGCTAGAGGACGATAACAAAGAAAAGGCGAGGTTGTACGGGAAGATAGCAGGAGTGTATGTTGATAAGGGTGAATACGACAGATCTCTTGAATACGCTGACAAAGGTATGTCGCTGACCACAGAAGAGGATGTGGAGATGTGTAGGTTGCTGAACAGGAAGGGTTGGGCACACATACGACAGGGTAACTACGACACCGCCATGGATATTTTCCAGGAGGAAAGAGTTCTGTCGGAGAGACAAGATGAGAAAAAGGATTATGCACAGGCGTTACACGATATAGGCTCGATTTATCTCAGTAAAGGTGATTATGACGAAGGCAAGGACTATCTTGAAAAGGCATTAGCGATAAGAAAGAAGATAGAAGATGTAAAGGAGATGGCTAAATCGCTTAACAACATCGGGGTCATCTATAGAAATAAAGGCGAGTTGGATAAGGCGCTGCAAAACTTCCGGCGGTGTCTGGAGATGCGTGAAGAGATAGGGGATAAAAACGGGATGGCTACATCGCTTAATAACATCGGGACCATCTACAGTGATAAAGGTGAGTTAGAAAAGGCGCTGCAAGACTACCAGCGGAGCCTGGAGATGCATAAAGAGATAGGGGATAAAAACGGGATGGCTTTGTCGCTTAACAACGTCGGGTTCATCTACCGACATAAAGGCGAGACAAATAAGGCGCTACAATACTACCAGCGGAGTCTGGAGATGCGTGAAGAGATAGGTGATAAAAACGGGATGGCTAGATCGCTTAACAACATCGGGACCATCTACAGTGATAAAGGCGAGAAGGATAAGGCGCTGCAATACTACCAGCGGGGCCTGGAGATAGGGGAAGAGATAGGGTATAAGAGAGGCATCGTTGAATCGCTGTACTCCATAGGTAAGGCCTACAATAATAAAGGCGATCTAGATAAGGCGAAAACTAATGCCGAAGAGGCACTAAAAATATCTCTAGACATCGGATTTAAGCATGGGGTGGGCTCCAGTCACAAGGTACTGGGCATGGTTTATAGAGATCAGGAGCTACGGAAAGAGGCAAAGGAAGAGTTCGAGAAAGGGATCGAGATACTGGAAGAGATAGGAGAGAAAAATGATCTGGTTGAGGCACTTTACGAGTACGGGCTTATGTGGAAAGCTAAGGGAGACCGTGAGCATGCTGAAGAAAATCTAACGAAGGCGCTCTCCATGGCCGAAGAGATTGGGAGGAAGCTCTGGATAGATAAGGCAAAGGAGGCGCTTTCCTCGTTATAAGGGGGATATAAAGAGCTAGTTCGCTTCACAGTAAACATTAAGTCCGTGTTGTTCATCCGTATCACGTATGTATCTGGAAAAGGTGGTCCCGGAAGATAAAGAAGAGATACGTCTTCTTAGTGCGGGAATATGGGAAGGCAACGACTACATACCTAAAGTATTCGACCGATGGGTAAAAGGCGATGGGTTCTATAAATATGTCCTGGACCATAAGATCATCGGCGTATGCAAATACACAAGACAACCAGGGGGCATTCTCTGGCTCGAAGGCCTAAGGATACATAAAAACTCTCAGAACAGGGGCTATGGTAGTGAAGTGGCTTCACTATTCCACAAATTATTATTGAAAACCGAGCACACCGCCCTGAGGTTCATGACCGATGCGACCAATTCAAAGAGCATACATCTTGCGGAGAAGAGAGGCTTCGATTTACTGTTAGAAATGTATCATCTCGAGTATGAAGGCGGACCTGTCGATCCCCCCCCGGAAGTCTCTCAGGAAACGGAAGTGGCGTCCGTAAAAGATATTGTTTTCTCATCCGAAGAATACACCGCCTACAAGGGATTGTACATTAAGAACTGGACGGCCTACGACCTCACCGCCGACCTTCTGGCCCGGGAAGTTAAATCCGCAAACTGCTTCTCAGTGAGGGAAGGTGACATCTCAGGTGTCGTATTTTTGAACCGTCATGAAAGATACCGTCGTGTCAGCATACCTTTCATAGCGGGTAAAGAAGATGCGGTGGAAAAATTGATACGGTTTGCGATTTGGTGTAGCGGTGAAGACGATAAAGGTCTCTTGTTGTTAAAAACACCTATGGATGAGGTAAAATCCGCCGGTGAGAGGCTCGGGATGAAACTAGCGGATTTCCGAAAGGTACTCGTGTTCGAACGAATAAATGAATAAGTTTTATAGGGTGTCCCTTTCTTTTCGAAATATGAGTAAAAAAATCTTCACCGAAAAGTTCATGGACGATCGTAAGGAACTTGACAAAACCGTTATGAAGTACGCGGGTAAAAACATCAAACGGTTCTACAACCTTGATACCAGTGTGTACAAGGAGGGAACATTATCGAGAAAAACAAAGGAATTGATGGGACTCGTCGCTTCGGTGGCCTTGCGATGCGATGACTGTATTGAGTATCATCTTATAAGGTGCAGCGAAGAAGGTGTGAGCGACGAAGAGTTGGAAGAGGCCTTATCCATAGCACTGATCGTGTGTGGTTCCATAACTATACCACATATGAGAAAAGCCTTCGCAAAATGGGAACGATTGTAGGGGAAATTCACCATGGATGAAACATACGGAAAACTACTCGAAAAGGTAAAGAACTTACTGGGAAGCGGCAGGGAAACCGAGGAAAAATTCCAACGACTCTGTATCTTATTGAGATCTTCTGTACCACAGTATGATTGGGTAGGGTTTTATATGGTAGAGGGGGACGAACTAGTCCTGGGCCCATATTCCGGCGCTCCAACGGAGCATACCCGCATCCCCATCGGAAAGGGAATCTGCGGACAGGCGGCCCAGAGTGAAGATACATTCATCGTTCCCGACGTTTCCGGACAAGATAACTATCTTGCATGCAGTATCGACGTCAAGTCCGAAGTGGTGGTGCCATTATTCAAGAACGGAGCGGTGGTCGGGGAACTAGATATAGACTCCCACAGCCTCGATGCCTTCGGTGACGAGGACAGGGAATTTTTGGAAAGGGTATGCGGATATGTTGCGGAACTACTCTGATATACTCGATACCTACCATAATATACGCCCTAAAATAGAGTCGAGGGTGGACGAATTTTTGGCGATCTGGTGTACAAAGGACCCCTACAGGATATTTCGGGAATTGGTTTTCTGCCTGTTTACCCCTCAGTCTAAGGCAAGGGTCTGCTGGGAGGCTGTTAAAGAACTGGCTGATGGCGATATGCTTCTGTATGGTTGTAAAGAGGACATATCCCAATGTATATCCCGTGTACGTTTCCGTAACAACAAGGCGGGCTACCTTGTGAAGCTCCGGGATGAGTACGGTCCGCCGGAGGGTACCCGGAAGATGATCGAACGCCTAGCCGGGGTTGAGGATAACCAAGTGCGGCGTCTCTGGCTGGTGGAAAACATAAAAGGTCTAGGTTACAAGGAAGCCAGTCATTTTTTAAGGAATATAGGGCTCGGAAAAGACCTCGCAATACTTGACAGGCACATACTGAAGAACTTGTATATGTACGGTGTGATAGATGAGATACCAAAATCTCTAACACCTAAAAAGTATGGTGTGATAGAAAAAAACATGGTCGGTTTCGCAGACGAACTCAATATACCGATAGATCATCTGGACTTTGTGCTTTGGTACATGGAAACCGATGATATCTTCAAGTGATCTCGGCTATTTTAAGTAATCTTCAAGGTCCTTTCTTTTTGGCGCTATCATTGTCTCCTCAGGGTAACCGAGTGGTGTGACTGTTGCGATATAATGTTCCCGGGGTACCCTTAATCTATCTTTTACCATATCTCTGTCCATATCAGCTATCCAGCATGTGCCTAACCCGTGGGCCCATGCAGTCAACATGAAGTGGTATCCGGCTATGACGGCGTCTTGTACATGCCTTTTAGAGACATAGGGGTCGGAGCATATTGCAACGGCCATAGGTGCATTTTCGATGGGCTCGCTAGCCCCGCCCCTTTCGGCAGCCAGTGCCTTTCGTATGCCGCTGTCATGTATGGGTACGAAATAATAGGACGGTGTGTTTTTTGATGTGGGGGAATATCTGCAGGTGTCGAATATCTTATCTAAGATAGGCGCCGATACCTCCTTATCTTCGAATTTTCTTATGCTGCGCCTAGTACGTAAAACCTCGATCCCTTCCATATGGGGTCCGAGAGGATGTAGGAACGTTTGGAATTCTATACTACGTCCTTCCGGGTCCTTTGCAAAGAAGTTGTATATCCTGTATCTTTCGTTCTCCTTGAGTTCGGTGATAGCTATATCCGCGAACTTCTCGTGCATTTCGTCAACATCTTCCCGGTCAGGGTAGAAAAAGGTGATGGTTCCCTGTACATCGGGCCTTTCCGACTCGCAGAATCCCAGAAGAAGATTTCCGTGTTTTAGTATGGTGCACCCGGACTGTTCCAACCATATCTCCATGCCTAATTTTTCCGTGTAGAACTCGACGATTTCATCCGGCATCGCGGTCCCGAAGAATGTTAATCCAGACATATATCTAAATCCTTACTCTTGTTTAAAAATTTTTTTGGTCGTGTTTAAACCAAAACAATACATCTCTTCTCCACCGGAACGGTTAGCTCACCAACTCTCGCATCTCTTCGCCCAAAAGCTAAATCCGATCTCCCTGAAGAGTTCAAGTGCATCTTTTAAGTACGATCCCGCTTGTTTCGAATCCCCTGTTTTTTTAAGTAAAAGAGCGTATTCGTAGTAGAGCTTCGCAAGTTCATCTTTGTCGCCGATATCTTCCAAAATGGTCTTCGCCCTCTCGAATTCTCTTTTAGCTTTTACCCATTCATCCATCTCCCTATATACCATTCCCAGAACCCGATGTTCTATGCCCTCCTCACCACCGGTTTCCAGCGCCCTTTCTGCGTATTCATATGCTTTCCGGACTACTCCGAGTTCGAGATGGACCTCTGATAGTCCGCATAACGTTTGAATGGTGAGGGATGTGTCTCCTATATCCGAACAAATGCTGAGCCCTTGCCCGTAGTATTCCAATGCATCTTCCGGCTTACCGCTATAAAGGAGTGCCTCGCCTATATTGTTAAGGGTCTGAGCGATACCCCATGGATTTTCAACTTCTTCCCGCATCTTCAGGCAGTCCCGATAGAAATCCAAAGCACCCTCCAAATCACCTATACTAAGTAGCACCTTCCCCATATTATTGAGTGATGTCGAAACGCCTTTTTTATCTCCGATATCTTCGTATATGTTCCTGCTTTCTTCATAAAATCTCAAGGCTTCATCCATCTCTCCTTTGGACCTGTGTATCTGGCCTATGTTGTTACGGGTATCGGCAATACCCTGCCGATCTCCGATCTTCTCCTTTATCTTAAGGCTGCTTTTGTAGTATTCCAACGCTTTGGCCGGTTGATTCTTATTACGATAAACGATACCTATGTTGTTCAGTGATTGAGCTATACCCCATTTGTTACCTATCTTCTCCTCGATCTCCAGACTGCGTTGGTAGAAATCCAAAGCCCTCTCACTTTCCCCTATGTCCTGGTAAACTATCCCCATATTGTTGAGGGCGCTAGCTATGCCCACGTTGTCACCTGTCTTCTCCATCACCGTCAAACTCTTCTCGTAGTGCTCCAGAGCCTCCTCGAACTCGCCCCTGTTTAAATGTATATTCCCCATGGCCCTGATGGCGTTTCCCAGGTCTCTATCTCCGCCGAACTGTTGGAATAGTTTTACAGCTTCCGAGAAGATGGGCATCGCCTTATCAGAATCACCCTTTCGGTAATGGGTATTTCCCTCTATAACCAGTATTCTGCCTTTTTCCGGAGAGCTTATCTCTTCGATCAGTGTCTTGGCATTGCCGATCACTTCAAGGGATCTAGCAAATTCCCCTCTCTTCTGATGCGCTTCCGCCATTTTCCTTAAGTTCCTGACATTCACTTCGATATCTTCGCTAAGTCGAAAGGCGTCGTTGAAAAGTTCGATGGCCCTACCGTACTCGCCCATCATCCCGCAAACCTCACCCAAGGATTCCGAAACCTTAGCCTTGTCATGGGTCTTCTCCAGGATACCCAGGGCAAGTTGGTATAATCGTACGGCTTCGGTATTCGCAAATCTTTCCTTAGCATAGTCACCTGCCTTAACCAAGTAATATCCCGCTCTATCGTCGCCTGCCTCGTAGTAATGATGGGCGAGCTCATTCACCGGTGGCTCAGTATCATCTTTGTATAGCCCCAATATCGTATCGCCCACTATACGGTGATATTCTCTTCGCAAATCGTATATCATCCCTTTGTAGAGCACTTCCCTTATCTTGGTGTGGTCGAACCTGTATTTTTTCGGTAATGAATGTATAAGGCGGTGGGTCTTCTCTATACCGCTCAAATTCTTCAGTAGTTTCAATCGGTTTATCTCCAGCACCCTACCGATAACCTCCGACCGAAATTCCTCTCCTTCGATGCTTGCACATTCCAGTATCTCTCTTTGGTCCGTCATCAATCGATCGAGACGGCGCTTAATCACATCATACACCCTTGAGGGTACATCCATATCATCTATATCTGCAGATAAATTCCATCCGCTATCGTCGTTCCCGGTGATGCCGCCTTCCTCTACCAGTAGTTTTATCACTTCCAGCACGAAGAAGGGATTACCCTCCGTCTCACGGTGAATCCTTTCCGTCAGATCCTTATCTAAAACTATATTGCCAAAAGACGAAAGTATAATTCTAACCGTATCCTCTGAACTTAATCGTTTCAATTCAACCCTTTCAAGAAGATTTTCACGACTCATATTCTGCATAGTGGTCTTTAACTTGTGTGTGCTTCCGTCAGATGTCTTGAGTATGTCTTCCGGGCGGTAGGTACCCAGTATAAAAACACGGTCTTTTCTGGTGTTCCTCGCCAGGTAGTGCAGTAATGTGAGGGTGGTGTGGTCGGCCCACTGAAGGTCGTCGATGAAGAGTATCAAAGGTCGTTCAAGTGCACTTCTTTGCATACCCAAAAGGATGCTGTCGAATAGGTTTTCCTGCTTTAACTTCGGGTCGTCAACAAGAAATTTACCGTCGTACTTTCCGGAAGTTACGAACCAAGAAATTTTCTCTTGGATATCTTCAACTTCCGAGAGACGGCCATCCCAATGGTCCAGTCGATCACCCAGTCCCATCAAGGTACTACGCATATCGTCTATCAAAAACTCGCTCTGAGCCCCCTCTATAACGCATGCGAGTGAGCTCGAAACGCCGGATTCTATGAGTATGGTGTAACTACCGTATCTGATGGCATTAAGCCCCTTTTCCTGTTTACCCATCATAGCCAAAGAATCCGTCACGAAGTTACCTACGGCGGTCAGCATGGATGCGAATATATCTCCATCCAGGTCCGTAGCTTCCCGTTGTGCTTTAGCTACCAGAACACCATCGGTACCCATGATGTATGCGGAGATAACCCTAGGAGGCGGCTCTCCCGCCATCAGATGATACATATCTGAATCACGGAAGGCCTCCCTGAAGGGCATCAAGGGTTCCGTACTCTCCGCCAGGCACCACCCTTTGATCACCGTCATTTCTTTTTTTTCCGCCTCATCCAATAGCTCGGATACCAGCCGGGTTTTACCGAGGCCGGCCTCGCCCGCTACGAAGACTGCGCCGCCTTTTCCTTTCACCGCATCTTCCAACCTGTCCCGTAATAGCGACAGCTCTTCACCACGGCCTATCATCTCCGGCAGTTTCCAAACCGTCTCCATGTTTGTTCGTAACTGCGAAATGATAAATATATCTATCGGAGCCCGGAGTTCAGAGTGGAAATATTTTCTTAAGATCAGTCCTTTCCACACGTCTCACATTAGAACGCCAGCTGAAGAAACGTTAGTCCGTAGGGAGAATCCATCGCCTACCGGTCGGGATTGTCCAGCGCCTCATTGGGATCAATATAGGCGTAATTAGAAAGATGATTCGTTACGTAACCGGGAGTGGTTTGTGGTATATCCTGTGATTGAAGTGACACCTGTGTCGGCTCCCCTCTGACATAGTTGTTTTCGTAATGTTCGAGTTTGAAGGAATATATGGTATCCGAACCGGTTGAAGGAAAATCACAGTCCGTGTATAGCATAGAATATGTCGGATTCATAGTAACTCCTGACACTTTTTCACCCAAAAGGTCATACCCATCTCTTCGAATTCGAATAGTGCCTTTTTTATGTACTCTCCGGACATCTCGATATCTCCCTTTGCCTTCCATAGAATACCGTACTCGTAGTGGAGTTTAGCCGGTTCATCCCTATCCCCGCCCCCCCTGAGGATCTCTCCCGCCAGTTCGAATTGCCTAGTGGCTTTATCCCAATTTCCGGCCTCACGATGAACCATTCCAAGAACACGCCTACTCATGGCCTCCTGCGACTTTGCGCCTATATCGGAGGCTGTAGCAAGAGCTTTTTCCGCGTTTTCCAGTGATGTTTGCACATTACCGATCCTTAACTCCGCTTCAGCTATGTTACAGTAATTGTAAATCAACACACGTTTTTCTCCGATCTCTAAACATATCTCTAGACCGCGGTTGTAGAAACCCAAGGCATCCTTTTCCTCACCCATATGATAGCGCATCTCTCCTACCCCTATGAGCGACATCGCTACACCATGCTTATCGCCCATCTTCTCATGCATCTCTAGGCTTTGTTCGTAGAACTCCAGTGCCTTTCCAAGGTTTCCTTTAGCGGAGTACACGCCGCCTATGTTGAGCCGGGAGAACGCAATACCCTGTTTATCTCCTATATCTTCTCTTATCTCCAGGCTTTCTTCGTAGTACTTTAAAGACTTGTCCAGCTCCCCCATGCCCCAGTATACGATACCGATATTACCGAGTACCGCAGCTATGCCGAATCTATCATCTATTTTTTTCATCACCACTAAGCTATTTTCGTAGTGCTCGAGAGCCTCTCTAAATAACCCTTTGCTCAGGTAGGTGTTACCGATAGCCCTGAGGGCGTTGCCCATGTCCTTTTGATCAGCTACGGTTTCACTAAAGATTGTAACTACCTCCCGGAAGATCAGCATCGCTGCGTCGTAATCACCCTTTCTCGTACGGGTATATCCTTCGCCGAAAAGGATCCTTGCATACTCGGCGGTGTTCTTATCACTGATCAGTCTCTTCGCCCCGGACAACGTGTCGAGGGAACTGTCATACTCTCCTTTTTTGGCATACACTTCTGCAACTTTTCTAAGCATCCTCGCTGCGACTGCGTCATCATCCGTCGATCCCCTAGCCTTCCGGAATTGCACGATAGCTTTTTCATATTCTCCCATCAAAGACAAAACATCTCCAAGGTTTTCCAGTATCTTCAGCTTCTCCCGGGGCCCGGTAACTTCCAGTGCCTTGGTGTATAGCGTCACCGCCTCATCGTTGGCATAACCATCTTTCGCACGGTTTCCCGCCTTCAGGAGATACCCTGCCGCCCTCTCGTCCCCGGCTTTGTAATAGTGATGAGCCAGTTCGTTCACGACTTCATCGGGCTCTTCTTTGTATAACTCCGCTATCGTATCGCCAACTATACTGTGATACTCTCTTCGCAGGTCGTATATCATCCCGTTGTAGAGTACCTCCGTTATTTTTGTGTGGTCGAACCGGTATCTATTCGGTCGTGAATGTATAAGGCGATGGGTCTTCTCTATATCGCTCAAATTCCTCAGAAGTTTCAGACGGTTTATCTCCAACACTCTACCGATCACCTTCGAACGGAATTCCACACCCTCTATACTGGCGCACTCTAGTATCTCTCTCTGGTCCGCCATCAGCCTGTCCAATCGTCTTTTAATTACATCGTATACCCTGGAAGGTACGTCCATATCCTTTATATCCGCAGATAGTACCCACTCTCCATGGGCATCCCGTTGGATGTAACCTTCCTCGACAAGAAGTTTTATCACCTCCAATAAAAAGAAGGGATTACCCTCGGTCTCTTTATGGATTTTATCTGTAAAATCATCCTCTAAAACTGCGTCGTCCAAGGTTGACCGAAGTATCTCATTTGTCTCCCGGGTATCCAAACGCCTAAGTTCGATCTTCTCCAGAAGGTTCTCTCGGCTCATATTCTGCATGGTGATCTTAAGCTGATGGGCTCCCTTTTCTTTAGCTTTGATTATGTCTTCGGGACGATAGGTACCCAGTATGAGTACTCTGTGATTACGGGTGTTTCTTGCAAGATAATGGAGTAGATTTAGTGTTGTTCGGTCCGCCCACTGGAGGTCGTCGATAAAGATGATAAGAAGGTCCTCGTGGGAAGCACGTTGTACGCCCATCAATACATTATCGAATAGGTTCTCCTGTTTTAGTTTCGGGTCGTCCACCGGGAATTTTCCGTCGTATTTGCCGGATGTAACCAGACGTGATATCTTATCCTCCAGGTCAGAGACCTCTTTTTCCGTTCCCTCCCAATGGTCCAACCGTGAACCCAACGAATGGAGTATCCTCTGCATGTCCTCTATGAGGAATTCGCTGGGCATACCTTCTATAACACACGCGAGAGAGGCGCTGGTTTGTCTTTGCATTATTATGGTGAAATCGCCGTACCCTATCGAGTTCAAGCCCTCGCCTTCTTTGCCCATGGCCGATAAAGAATCTTTAACGAAGTTTCCTACTCCCGTGAGCATGGAAGCGAATATATCCGGGTCGAGGTCCGATGTTTGACGTTCGACCTTTGCGGCTAGTAACCCGCCCACGTCGGTAAGGTATGCCGAAATGACCCGCGGCGGAGGTTGGCCCGCTATGAGGTGGTATAAACCCGAGTTCCGTAGAGCCTCCCGTACGGGCATCAAGGGCTCTAGATTCTCCGCAAGGCACCAGCCCTTGATCATCTGCACACCCCCTTTTTCGGCTTCATCCATGAGCTCGGAGATCAGCCTGGTCTTGCCCACACCGGCCTCGCCGGCGACGAAAAGAGTGCCGCCTTCACCGGCTAAGGCCCTTTCCAGCTTACCCCGTAGTAACGATAATTCTTCCCTTCTACCTATCATCTCCGGCTCTTTCAACGCCGTTTCCATGTTATCGGTAAGCCGAGATGATAAATATATCTATCGTAGGCACAGTAATTTTTTCTCAAGCTTTTCGGTTTAACCGTAAGGACCGTCGACCCGACCGCCTTGATTTTAAAGATAATGTTCGGTAAACTTTATAGTATTACAGAAGATTAAGAATACCCGGTGGAACATATGATATCTGTGACGGTATACGGCGGAGCGAATGAAATAGGCGGGAACAAGATTCTGGTTGAGTCTGAAGACACACGGGTGATGCTGGATTTCGGAAGACGGATGGGATACTTCAACGAATTCTTTGATGAATTCCTACAGCCTAGGAGTAAGAGCGGTATAAGGGACTACGTAAAGCTCGGGGTACTCCCCGAACTAGACGGCATATATCGTGATTTTTTTGTTAACATGTTCTCCGAATTTCCTCCCGAAAGGGTGTTGGATGAAGATGAGTTCCCCAGGGCTAAAGATTACTGGAAATGCGATCTAAAGAGCTATGACGAGTATACCGAAAAAGAAGGTAAACCCTATCTGGATGCAGTTTTTGTAAGCCACGCACATTTTGATCATATACAGGATATAAGCTATCTATCACCTAAGATACCGGTTTACTGTACTGAAGAAACCAAATTACTTGCTAAAGTCGTGACCGATGTAAGTAAGGGCGGAAGCGATCACGAATTTTTCGAATACGGTGATTACGAGATCGCACTAAAAGGGGAGAATTATCGCACTCTTTTTCCCGGCTCGCCGGAGGTAAACAAGAAGAAGTACGATGATACTCCTCTTAAAAAACACGATCATCTCGATATCCGGTTTACCCAACGTAAAGACATAGCTGAAGAAAGAGATTATATGCCCATGAGATACGGGGAAGAATTACGGTTAGGAGATATCAGGATAAAAACCATAAAAACCGACCACTCCGTGCCGGGCTCCTGTGCATTTGTTCTAAAGGAAGAAAAAAACATTCTTTACACGGGCGATATAAGGTTCCACGGGGACGAAGATAAAACTCTGGAACACTTTATTAACCAGATAGATTCGAAGATAGACGTTTTGATCATAGAGGGCACAAGGATCGATTCGGAGCGTAGGGTTACTGAGAAAGACGTGAAGGATGAATTAACTATGAAGTTCCAAGATATAGAAAAACTGATCTTCGTTGATTTTCCTTGGAAAGACCTGCAACGCTTCAACACCGTTCTAAAAGCCTCGAAGGAAAACGGTAGAATATTGGTAGTGGATCCAAGACTCGCTTATATGCTTTTCAGATTCCATTTAAAGTATCCCTCTAAATACCCTGACCCCAGACAACTGGACAACGTAGCGGTCTATAAACGAAGGCAGAACAGCATGCTTTATTCAATGTCCGATTACAAAAAGATAGATGCGGGATACCTACACGATTGGGGCCGGAACAGCGCAAAATCCGATGAAAATATTTTACGGATCAAGGATAAGATAGACCAGGGAACGGCAACTCAAGAGGAGGAACTAGCATGGTCCCTGGCGGTGGACCACATAGAGAACGGGGTCCCCGCTTTTGAGATAAAAGATTCTCCTGAAAAGTACGTCTTGATGATCAATTTCTGGAGGATGAATGAACTATTTGACCTTTCCGGCGGTAACGGTGATCTGAAGGGCAGTCATTATGTAAAGTGTATGTGTGAACCTTTTAACGAAGAGATGCAGGTGGATGAGAACAAACTGATAAATTGGTTGGATCGTTTCAAGATAGGTTATGATTTTACCGTCAATGAAGATGGAAACAAGATATTAGAGCGGAGTCATGTTTCCGGTCATGCATCCAGACCGGAACTGAAGGAGATGGTAAAAAGATTATTGCCCGGTGTGATAATACCGATACATACTACTAACCCTCGAGAGTTTGTTAATATAGCTTCAGAGATAGAGTCGGAAACCGGTCATTCCACGGAAGTGATAATACCGGAAGAGGGCGTAAGATATGACCTGTGACCGGGCACACATAACCGATCTCGGCCGCGCTGTTCGAGCCATGGTGAACTGCTGTTTTGCAGGATGAAAGACGCCTCCCAGCTCGTGTTCACATATTCACCTAAAAGAGATACGAACATCATCTTGAAAGTGATTAGCGAATCGGCGGGCCTTATATGACCCAATATATTAGCGAGTTAAGGTGGTTGAATCTAGGTCTTTATATATCGGTATCCCGGTTTGGAATTTTTAATGCTCGGGGGTTCTTGGCTTAACTCATTTGCGGCTACGATCTTTAAGGGGGAAACATATACGGTATCAAATAATGAGGTATAGTATACCTTGTCGCATTCCATCCTGACGTTATCTCTCGCATCATTATTAACATTTTTTTGCATCTGAGATGTTTCACCGAAGATGAGTAAAGACTTTCCCGCGCCGCTCATTATACATCCGAAATCACCGAGGGACTTTATACCTATAGTTCCTTTATCTAATTTATAATCCGTTACCCCTATCGTAGAGAGGAACTGGTGGTTAAGATCTAATAACTTGATGACTTGATCCCTTTTCTGGTAGTAACCGGATTCGGATTTTTTTTCATCTCTGATCAGTTCGCCCAGAAGGGTGACCGTTATCACACCCACGCCTTTATAGATCCTGTCTATAAGATAATCCCCCTCTAATTCCGGATAATCGCTGGACTTCGTTTTCTTCGTCCTTATTCTTAGTAAACTTCTAAGGGGCGGGGTTATATAATCCTCATTAGAGTCCTCAGCCAATAAAAATTCGTTTTCTTTTAACTCACCATCTTTATCTAAAAACGGTGTGATCAGACCGGTTAGATTTTTTGCATAAGTACTGTATAAATCTCTCAGATTCTTATCACGTTCATCTTGTTTGGCCAGGGTGTTTTTTTGTTCACCACAATCTATTACTGCTATAGAATTCTCATTTAAAAGGAATTTTTCCAGTGCATCAACATCACAATTTTCCTGGTTCTCTCCAGCTATTTGTAAAATATTTCTTAATAGTGCACGTCCTTCAAGTGTTGATTCTTTTGCCTTCTTTATACCGTTTATGGATGATCCCTGCTGTGGTTTAACTTTGTGGTTTCTAACTTCGTAAGCATAGTGCAGTGCGTTGTAAATCAAAGGAAATCCGGGAGTTCCGATCATGGAGGCATGTATCGCCGCACCTGATGAACAGCCATGTAAAATGTTCTCTATCTCCCATGCAAGTTTGCGTATACTTTCAAACTTTTCTCCGGCATGTTCGGCGCCCTCCAATATAACCTTACCTCTATTATTTTTAAATTCTTCTGGGATGGAACGGTAATCGGCCAGATTTATACTCTCTTCGTACAAGCATGATTTTTTGAACCAAGGAGATAACCACCAATCCAAAAGGGTCAGTTCTTCCGGTCCTATTTCTTCATAATGGTAGTGTAGTGCCAGTGAGAGGGCGACAGCTAAACTCCCCGAACCTCCTAAACCGGATGACTCAGGTATCTCACTTACGCATACAAATTCATAAGCATGTTTATCATCTTCTTTGATTTTAAAACGTTTTTCTGCAAGCAGGTATATCTTACATAAAAGGTTGTCGTCAGCAGGCGGTGAGCACAGATCGATTTTGCTTTTTCCGCCGTATATGTTTTTGATCGTCTTTCCGTGTTTTTTAAGCTTTTCACGGGGAAAACTGTTCATCCTGCCGGCCTTGAACTTTTTGTCCGTTCCGGATCGAAACTCTCTAACACCAACAAAGGTGTATAGAGGTATCGGAAGCCAGATAGCCGGCTGACCGAATACCACTGAGTGACTCCCACTTACCGATACACTCCCGGCACTTCTAGCGACTACATTATATTTGTTGAGCGACTTTATTATATTAAAATGATTATCCCGCCTCTCTTCTGATAATGAGAGGGTGTATTTGATGGTACCATCTTTCAACCTATAAACGCCCAAAAGGTCTAATTGTGCTAATTTTTGTAAATATAGGCTATAATTGGCTCTTTGACCCTCTTTTACATGCTTATTGAATTTCACGTATGCTTTATGATCATGTTTTTGCTCCTTGTCCCAATCGTTCTTGAATTTATCGTATTTTGAAAAGGTGTTTTCGTCTCCAGTTCTACTATTTCCGTAAGGTGCTTCTAGGTATTCCATACTCATCACTCACGGTTTCACATATCTAGACCTATGTATATAGTATTTTTCGAGATTTTCTAAAAAGATTAATGTTTCAAGCCCCCACTAATATAAAAAAAAGGAAAGGGGTTATTGGTCATCACTCGGAAACAGGTACATACCACTCTTTCCAGGTGACGGCGAACTGCTGCACCAGATCTTCAGGTAACCATTGCTCTTGTTCTTCCGGTGGTTCCGGCCAATATCCGAATGCCTGTGTCCATATGCGTAATTCGTACGCACCCGCTTCCAGCTCTATATCACTGCTGCCGATGGTGATCTCGTTGTCCTGTATCTCTAGGAGGCGTTCCCACGTTCCTCCGGATGTTTGGAGCTCCAGGGACCAGTGTACGATATAGGCAGGGCCTGAAGTCTCTGTTATCTCGAATGTAAACACCGCGGCTCCCGAATCTAGCTCTTGAACATTCCATGCCAGGAAAAAATGATCATCGAACGTGGGTGCTAGGTCCGTAGACACCTGGAGGACATGTTCCCACTGATGACTTTCAAGTGACCAACGTGTCGTTTTCCAATCGCCGTCTATCTCAAAAGTCGGCTCGAACTCCGGACCGGGGACCTCGCAGTTGATCTTGTTGTAAGCTCCCTTGTATATATGTCCGATATGTGTTTTTTCCTGTATAAAGCTATCTGGCTGGCAAGTCGTTTCCTGGGCGATATCACAGTCGCCTCCTGATCCACCACTAACAAAGTTCGTTATGGCGTCGACCCGGGTGTATGCAGGGAAAAAATATGTGG
Organism: Thermoplasmata archaeon; assembly: GCA_019594305.1. Classification (GTDB taxonomy): domain Archaea; phylum Thermoplasmatota; class Thermoplasmata; order Halarchaeoplasmatales; family Halarchaeoplasmataceae; genus Haladaptatiplasma. Next base: position 15,443 of record JAFDTZ010000004.1, on the reverse strand, counting down.
CCGCCCCGAGAGAGGTCAAGATCATAGCACAAAGTACTATCACCATAAGCGAACCCATTCCGCCTTTCTTTTCTTTTTTCTTCATTTTTTTTTGCTCCTAGCCTTAAGGAATCGATTTCGCGATCCTCAATGCTTGAAACTATAATAAAGCGGACCCACAATCAAATCTTTCAATGCACCCGGAGGTGCAAACCCTTAGTTCTTGTAACATATATAATGAGTATGTTATACTCTTATAACGGTAACTGGCCGCGGATCTCCCATATCGATAACTCCTATCGACATAATACTAAAAAATTTATTTTTCAAGGAAATAACCGCCGTTTGCACCTCCGGGTGCAAACACAGCATTTTTCTACAAAGAAGATTCTATGTATTATCATGAAGTATGATCGAGCGGCCAAAACAGACCATAGATATCATGCCCGGTATGATACAGGGGGATTGTTATTATTGTTTATGATATTCCAGATGGTGAAGATAGTTTATGTCGGAGCGAGAGACATGTATGACTATCCCTCGGATCCGATAAACGAAGAACTAGAAGATATGGAAATTATAAACGCACCGAGACCGGGATATTGGTTGAGGGATTCTACCATACTGAAAGAAGTAGATCACGTAATTTTCGATCCCGAAGAGATATTAGGTCAGAAGTTCTATTCCCGTGTCGGGGTCCCCGAAGCCATCGGCCTTACACCTACTTCGGACCCGTCCGAGGAACTATGCCCGTCTAGACTGATAGGTGAGGATGCCATGGAGATCATCCGAGGAACCTTGTCCTTTCTTGACCGATTCGATATGAAATCGATAATATACGACTATCCCACGATAAAGCCGGTGGACATGAACCCTCATCATATCAAGTGCGTATGTAACCATTGCATAGATACTATCGAAGAGCGCTTCGACTTGGAAAGACCACTAGTAGAGGCTTTCAAAGAAGCCCTGGGTGGTATATCGTCAAAAACCTTGGATGATATCAGATCGGAGCTGATAAACGAGGCGGAAGCCGAAGAGTATTCGGACATCGATGCGGTGGTAAAAAGATATACCGAGGAGATAGAGTATCTACAGGAAGAAAGAAGAGAGGTATATCAAAAATTGAAAGAAGAATTTTTTGTAAATCAGAGCAAGCTGATATTAGATGCGAACAGAAATATACTGCGAGCGATGACCGACATCACGGGTGCCTCCGTCAAGGTCATACAACCATTTATGGTGGGCCACCAAGTTGAGAGAGATGATATAGTTGAATTTGCTAGAATATCGGGATTTACCAAGGACCTTCTTGAAGAATTTGATGTCGAATGTATATTCGGTAGGATGGATGACGAAGGCGGCGAGATAATCCACGAGTATCCGGAAGAGCATAGAGGTCTGTTCATCTATTCCGGCGAAACCGACGATAAATACAATCTCCGGATCATATCCAATAAGATCGATAGCGGGGAGATACTCGTTATACCGGAGGACACCGATTCCTTGATGGAGGTTCTTAGAAGTTTATATATGTGGGTGTGATAGAGATGAAAAAAAATGAAGCGAACAGGATATCAGTGAAGCGGGTATCTTCAAAAGAATACAAGGGAAACCTAAAGGAAGATCTTAAAGCCAATAGATTCCTACCTAGTGTGGGGCAGACATTCAAGGTACGTTCGGTTGAACTGTTGTTGGTGGATTGCGAACCGAGAGAGGCGTCCTACACCGGCCCGAACACATACATCGAGTTGATCGATGAAGTAAAGGTTTCGAAAGACCTGTCCGATAAGGAAAAGCGATGCGTGCTTGATTTTCTCATACCCGAATTATTGGGAAAAAGGCAGAAACTCATCCTGAAGGTACTCGACAAGAAGCTTGACGGTGAAGAGATCAACACGCCCTCCGTTATTTTCCTTTTAGGACCATCTTCGACCTCGAAAACAAAGATATTGAGTGCACTCGCTAGAAAGGCAGAGAGTAAAGGTTGGAAAGTCGTATCCACCGACGGTCCGACCCTGATGGGTATGCATATCGGCGATACTGCGGATTATTTTAAGGCCATAAGAAAAAGTGTCGATGCAAAAACCATATTGCTTATCGATGAAGTTGACAGCATATGCGGCAAAAGAGTTATGGCCGCAGGAGGCGGAGGCGGATTCACACATCTTTTGGAAACGGTGACCAGTTTAAACAAAACGTTGGATAAAGTTATGGAAGAAGACGGTATTGCGATCCTTGCCAGTAACATAGCCGATATAGCCATAGATGATGCGATCCTGAACAGAAGTCTCATAGTAAAAAGAGGCCCTATTTCCAAAGAAACCCTGGACATAGCCGTAGATATATTCGGTAAAAAGTACAAGCTATCTAAAGATATACGAAAGGATATAAGAAAAATGGAGCTAAAAAGTTTTCGAGACATAATCTTGGTCGCAAGGTTAAGGTCATGCGGATTGAGCCACGATGAGGCTAGGACGTTTTTAGCGGACGATAAAAAAGAGGTTTCAAAGGACTTGGTATATTTAAGGTAGGTATCAACGGTACAAAAATTCTAAAAACTCCCGTCGGTATAACGGAACGATATCCATGGATTTCGACCAGAAACTGGACAGAAGGGGAACGTGCTGTGCCAAATGGGATTGTATGGAAGAATATTACGGTAGGGAAGACCTGCTGCCAATGTGGGTGGCGGACTCCGACTGGAAGACCAGTGAAGCCATCATGGAGGCACTGCAGGAGAGGGTGGAACACGGCGCCTTCGGCTACTCTAGGGCCGGAAAGGAGCACCGTACTGCCGTTGTGGATTGGGTGGGAAGGAGGTACGGCTGGAAGATAGAGCCCGAATGGATAGTTTTTACCAACGGTATGACCACCGGTCTTAGCGTCGCGGTGAGAACTTTTTCCGATATGGGGGATTCGGTGGTTATACAGCCCCCGGTATATTTTCCCTTTTTCTACCTGGTGGAGAACAGCGGAAGGCGGTTGCTGGAAAACCCGTTGAAGTACTACGATGGCGGGTACGGGATCGATTTCCAAGACCTGCGGGAGAATTTTTCACCCCAGGAGCCTCCACTGATGAATAGGACCTCCATGATGATTCTGTGCAACCCTCACAACCCTGTGGGCAGGGTGTGGACAAGAAACGAGCTGGAAGGGGTGGCCGAACTGGCACTTGAGAACAACGTCATGGTGGTATCGGACGAGATATTTTCGGATTACGTTTACAGCGGTGTTTACACGCCCTTTTCTTCACTCTCCGAGGAGATCGCATGGAATTCCATAACCATGATCACCCCTGCGAAGAGCTTCAACATAGCGGGATTGAAGACAGGGGTGGCGATCATAGCAAACGACCGTTTGAGAAAAAGGTTCGAGAATTCCCGTGAATTCTTGGTGAAGGAACCCAACGTCATGGGGTTGGTGGCCCTGAAGGCCGCCTACGGACACGGAGAGGCCTGGTTGGAGGCCCAGCTGGACTACCTGAAAGCCAATATGAGATACGCTCTGGATTTTGTATCCCACGAGATACCCGAGGTCGAGGCGGTAGAGCCTCAGGGCACCTTCCTGCTGTGGATGGATTTCAACCCACTCGGCCTCGAACCGGAAGAGTTGAATGACCTGATATACAACAAGGCAAAGGTGGCTCTCATCGATGGAAGGCGGTTCGGTTCCGGAGGGGAGGGCTTCATGAGACTGAATTTCGCATGCCCCAGGAGTACCCTTAAGGAAGGGCTGGAAAGGATCAAAAAGGCGGTACTCACGGTATAGTTATCCCGGTACGGATGGTCGTCGAGACAGGGTATCGGATATTTAACGTCCGCAGTTAACGGTAATATATCGGCTGTTAACACTAGAAAAACATATATGAAATTACTATCTATTAAGGTACATATGAAAAAGAAAGTGTTGATCATTATCATAGCATCTTTACTTATCATCACTATCGTATCATCAACCCGGCCGTAATACTATACATCTCCAATACAGACTTGAGATAAGGAACACGAACAATTCTCATTATGTTTTATACGTCCCGATACCGAACACCAGGAACATCTTGGAATTGAAGGAAGGTGCAGGCAGCTACTCGGTCTATGAAACCGATTACGGAAGGACATTGCGTATCGAGTCCGATAACGATATGGTCTTTGAAGGAACTTATTCAAAAGGGGGGCACGAATTATGGAACAAGTTGAATAACCTTGATTACTTTTTGACCATGAATGCAGGTCGTGGCCGATTTATTATCTATTCCGAGTCCAACGAAACGGTCAATATACATCTATCATATAAAGAACGCTTTGAGAACCCCAATTGTGTAGCGTATTCTAATGTCCTTTTAAATTACTCGCTTAAGGAGGGATAGCATCACTACGAGAATACCTCTGATTGGGATTCTTTCCATGGGGACAAAGAGGCGATGGAGGATCTAACATCCATGATGTTTTTGGTTTTACTAATTAATATCGCATCGATCGCAATAATACTATTCTTGTTGCTCAGATCCTTCAAAGAAGAGAAAAAAATTCGAAAAAGGTATAAGTTAAGAAAGAGGCCTAACTTCCGGACTTATAAACAGCATAAAGATTATTAATCCGTAGATGAATAAGAGAGTAGATGATCTCGAAAGACGACCCGTTAAAGAATCTATATGTAGATAAACGTGAGGTCGACCGATTAAAACTTTTTTTATGTTTGAGAAACTATCTTAGAATAGATAAACAAAGTGGAGCACCCATATACCTTGATGAATATCACGGATTACATGATAAAGAGAAACTTATCTTACACCTTCTTTTCCGACGTGCGTTATCATCCCTCGGTCACATCAAAAAAGAAGACGTGGGTATAGGTATAAGAGATCTTTCTCAAGAGATGAAAATGGATTACGATTACACCCGAGAACTGCTGGCGAAAGCCGATAGTGTAGTTAACGCGGGCAACAGAGGACGGTACTATATACCTTCGGATAAGCTCGAAAACGCTTTGAAGGAACTAAGCCACGAAGACGACGTTTTTTATTCCACAGAAAAATACACGAAGAGGATACGATAGTTTCCATCTGATTATTTAGGCGCGTGCTCGGAGTAGGACTCATAATAGTTTTTTGCACTTCTCGATCCAGACGGCATTTCCCATCTTATCATAGAGTTCGAGTGCCGTGCTCATATATTCTTTAGAATCATCCATCTCGTCGGTTTCTTCGGTTCCTGGGCCAGGGGTGAAAAGTCATGTGGAGCTTATAGTGGAGTTCGGGGAACCGAATTTGGTTGATTTTATGGACCTTGTTTTTTACCTTCGATCCACCGGTTGATATACAGACCCTTATGGGTCTGAAAGGTATCCGGAGACCCTAAGTCTATGAGGAGATATCAGGGAGCGTAGTTTATGTCTAAACCACAAAGAAATTCATCCCTTTGATACTTGAATATCCTCTGGATTTCCGAAACGCATCAGGGATGGAGTAGGGATTATCAGGATAGATGGGTGAGCTAAGCGGTGCTTTCTACTGTTCGATTAAAACATTACATCCTTCAAGGACACGTTTAGGCTTGCAAAGGTTTATTCATGATTTGGTTCATATGCGTTATCGAATATGGTTGAACATGTTAAAAGTATACTGGAGAGACATAAGGACGAGATAAAGGAAAGGTTCGGTGTGAAAACCATCGGTCTATTCGGTTCTTGCGCCAGAGGTGAAGAGGATTTGAAGAGTGATGTAGATCTAATAGTGGAGTTCAGTGAACCGAATTTTGATAATTTTATGGACCTTGTTTTTTACATGGAGGATATCTTCGATCGACCGGTTGATATCCTGACTCCTGCGGGTCTGAAAGGTATCCGGATACCCGAAGTCTATGAGGCGATATCAAGGAGCGTAGTTTATGTCTAAACGGGGTGATCTGGAATATCTCAAAGATATGCTGGAAGCTATCTACAGGATTCAAACGTTCACACAAGGATAGGATAGTGAAGAACTACTCGAAGATCTTAAAACACAGGAGGCTGTTCTTAGAAATCTTGAGATAATCGGTGAAGCAGTTAAAAACATCTCTCCCCATTTAAAGAAAAATCATCCCGATATAGATTGGAGGAAGATCGGTGGTATGAGAGATAAGATAATCCATATGTATTTCGGAGTGAATTGGGATATCGTTTTGGACGTTGTTTATGAATAACTTCCTAAACTGGAAGAAGACATAGAGTCCTGTCTCGAAGAGATCGACGGATGACTGGTTTGGAACATCAAATTTGGCAAGGATTAGTGTACCCCCTAAGCTTTTATATGACAAGAAAGCGGGGGTGAGGATGGAGTATTATCAGAAGGGGGCATAGATTTTATTTCTGATTTTCTAAAGAACGATATCGAGGTTGAAGCCAGGGATGATCTTTTTAAAGGAGCCGCAAAATTAGTATATTGGATAATATCCGGACATCCATTTATAGACGGTAACAAAAGAACTGGTATAGAGTACGCGGATATTTTTTTGAGAAAGAATGGATATTACTTAGAGATTGATGTGAAGGAAGGGGCGGCATATCTCTCCAGGGTACACCGCAGCAAAAGAATATCTTAGAAGTATACGATCGTTTTAGCGTGTCAAAGGTTATGTCAAACACCATATATGTTGTAAAACTTATTATCTGTTCATGGATCTAACGGGAGGATTTCCCGATTATACCCAGCGATTAGGTCACATCTTATTCCAGAGATATGGTAAGGAGAGGATATCCCTGGAAAGGCTAGAAGAGGGCTACAAAGAGATGCTGGATGAGCTCCAGATGGAATTCAAGGTGACGCTGAGTAGATTTGATCTGAAATCCGGGACTTACGGGGATATCATACTGCCTATGGCGTATCATAAAAGGGCATCGGATGTAGCACGAGACGTGAATATGCCGCTCTCAGCACTCCCCGGTTATATGGATTATCTGATGAGGGTGGGGATGGTAGAGAAGGAAAAACGGGGAATTTACCGATTGTCGGATCCAGTGTTCAATGATTGGGTAAAACGGATGCAAGTGATCCTACACAGCTAAATATCCTAGTCGATAATTTGGTCGAACATGTTACAGAACTGCACACTAAAATGATTTTAATGGATGTAGTTGTGAATTGTGAGGAACGGTTTTTTAGATCACAAAGAAGGGGGGGATTTTGTTAAAAATTCTTTGGGTGAAAGAATTTCTATTCCTCTGAATTGTTGTAATTTTAAAAGATGTGCATCTCCGGATATGATATGATCCGCGCAAGCTTCTACCGCGCATTCTAAGAATTTGTTGTCATCGGGATATTCCTTTATTATGTTAATATTTTCCATTGGCTCTACCAAAACGGAATTTGCTAATAGTACTTCCAAAAATTGCTCTTTTTCGTTCTCTTCGAATTTGAACTTCGGGTAATCAATGACCACCATCAATTCTTCGATGATCGGCCTTGTTATGAAATTAATTATGACCCCGTTCATGGATAAATCGAGGCATTTTTCGGGAGGACCCGACCAACCAACAGCAGATATCAATACGTTTGTATCCAGAACTACCTTTAATTTTCTCTCGCCCATTCTACCGCTTTATCGACTTCTTCTTCATCGATCCCTTCTTCTTCGAAACGCGCTCTTACTTTCTTTTTTAGTTCACTGTATTCCTTTTCCAGGTCTATTTTTATCCTCTTGAAGATCACACCGTCTTTGATGGGAATTGCGATGAATTTGTCCGAGGGCTCAAGGTGTTCCTTCTCCCAGGGCTCTTTCGGCACGACGAGCTGTCTTTTTCGGACATCTTTACCACATCGTCTATCAACGTTTAAGATCAGGTGATCCTGCTATTTTTGCTTAATTTCGTAGGTATGAAGGGGATAGTTGAATTGAAATCGCGGTTTAACCGATTTTATTTAACTTTGAGATAACCTTAGCCAGGGCATTTTCCTTCGAAGGGACCGTTTCCATCAAGCTGCTCAGGTCTTTATCCCATCTTTCCGCCAGCTCTTCGCATCTGTCCGCAACATCCGATGGATCAAGGGTGATATCGTAAAATTTCAGTTTCTTTTCTATTAGATCTCTATCGAGGCTCGCTCCGTGTTCTATCAACATGTACAGGTCGTAAAGGTCCCTCACCTTATCCCTGGTCATCACCGCACGGATCTTTTCAGCAGTTATCTCATCCTTGTCCATTACCCTGACCACATAGGGAAGCACATCTTTGTATGGTGGGTTTATCTCTTCGACTTCCGGGTCGATAAGGACTTCTTCTCTTCTGCTTATCTCTACCCTGATGGTACAAATACCTCTGTTATTTCGGTATAAAGGCCCCCGTATCTTCACCCGGAATCCTGCGGTCATTTCCGTATCTGTTAGATCGTCTGTTTCCACAGGGTAATTATATGACTCTATGGCTCTAACCACGTTCTCGGCTATAGTATCTATGGAAATATCCTTGTTTTCCGTAAAATCTAGATCTTCACTGAATCGCGGCAGCAACCCGATCTTTTGTAGCGCCGTGCCACCTTTGAACACCAAGTAAGATCCCCATCTTCTCGAAAGAGCACTCAACACTATATGTTGAAAATAATCCTTCTCAACGTGACCCAGGGAGAAGGCGGTCACGCCGATATACTGTTTAAGCTCTTCTCTATTCATCTTTGCCTCCTGTATGTGGAAGTTATTTTTCTTTTAACTTCCGCTGTGTTATCTATTACCCTCCATTTTGGATCGTAAGTTCCTCTACGAGGAAATGAAGGGTCCAAGGGAACGTAAGTTTTGGAGATTTCAATGGGATCTAATTGAATACCTTCTTGGCTTAACAGATAACCCAGACGTTTGATGACCACCTGCTTTCCACATCTCCTTGCATATTCCATGGCCTTTTTACCGTCTATCCCGTCTTTGATCGCCTCAACAACCTCACCCAGGGGGACGTAGTCATTGAACAACAGACCGTCGATCACCGCCTTTTCCTTCTCGGCGATGAATGTAGTTTTGCCGTCCATGTATACCTTATCCATACCGTACAATAACGATCCACGGGTATTGACGAAGCGTAATCGGAATCTTCCGGTTTCCAGGGACAGTTCCGATGTACCGGATCTGTCGGTGTTGATCACATCTATTATTCTAGGCGACTGGGTCGTTGTTCCATGGTACTCAAAGGCCGCCCACAACGATACATAAGAAGGCGAATATATGCCGGATGCAACGCTCAAGATGTTCGAAGACGGTAAACAGTAATGTCCCCTTTTCACCCTCACGATCGTTCCCTCATCGGCCAATCTGCTCAATAATACTCTGGCACTCTCTATTGTTTGCTCCGATATGGCCGATATCTGAGCGGGTGTGAACACGGCGATACTTGAGGATTCCAATCTTTTTACCAAGGTCAGTCGATCCATTATATAGGTGATCACTATCGGTGTATATATGTGTTTTGTCAGTTGTAAATTAACAATAGTGTAATTATGAAGCAATAAAAGGCATATTTTCGACGGGAAATATGATATAGTTTCTTTAACGAGGAGACAGGGATTTCATCGACGAAATGGTTATAACCCATGATAATTATTCTCCAAATCATGTGTGAAAAGGAACCGTCGATCCAGGAATGGGAGGCGCTTTACGATGCCGCGGAGCAGTTCAAGAAGGAAGAATGCTGGGATCACATGTCGGATGATGATATATTCGGTGTGAAGGATCTCGAAACAGGAGAGATAGGATACTGCTGTATAATGGGAGCAGGAGGAGAGCATTTCGCCCTAGCGGTTTACCGGGGATCCAAAGGGTTGGATGGTTTGCTGAAATTAAGGTATGGAGAGGTTGATCCGAATAACACCGATGTGTTACACATGAACGACTGTTTGATGGCATCCTTTGAGGATAGAAAGTATCTTGATGAAAGAGATCGTAAGATCATCAAAAAGTTAGGACGCAAATTCAGAGGACGCAACGCATGGCCCTTATTCAGGGATTACAAACCGGGCTATCACCCGTGGTTTATGAATTCCAAGGATGTCAGATCCCTGACCACCGCCTTGTGGCAATCTATCGAGGTGTGTAAGAAGGTCGAGGAAGATCCCGAGCTGCTTTATTTAGAGGAAGGTTATAGTTTTCTGGTACGGGTTCCCCACAAAGAAGGGGACGAGTTCGTATGGAAAGACGAATGGATCGAACCCGAACACTGTGCATTCGATGTCAAACCGGCGGATGTCCTGATCCACAAGGAACGTTTAGAGACTATCAATAAAGAACATCGCGGTACGTGGGAGATAGGTGTATTTCGCAGCCCCGAGGGTGTCCAGGAGAACTCGGAAAGACCGTATTATCCCAAGCTGATCATGTATGTGGAACAAGATTCGGGGATGATACTCTCGTTTTTCACATGTGACCCTGAAGATTACCATGAAGATATGGTTGACCATTTCATATCTGTTCTGGAACAGTCGGGTGTTTTACCTCAAAATATTATAGCCACGGATGAAGAAGCCCTGAATTTGATGTATCCCATTACCAAAGAAATGGGAATCATGTTATTCAAATCAGATCATCTCGAGGTTGCGGATGAGGCTAAAAATCACATGTTCAATTTTTACAAATGAGGTAATGATCGAGAATGCAAACGCCTAAGGAGTTTGATCACCATGAATGATGATACGGGTATGGACCGTTTCAATATGCCCACGGACAGATACCCCCTTGATGATTTCGAGGGGTTTACGCCCAACGAGATGCACGGACTTCTTTATACCCCCTACGACGATGAAAGATCTCCCATGTACCTAAATCCGGAACTCGATGACGAACGGGTGGAGTCCGTTAGGATATGCCGACACATGAAGAAATATCTGGGTATGTTGAGGGAGCGGCAGCCGTTGAAATTGACCGCAAAAGGAAACCTGCCGAGAAAATTTTGTAGGGAACTCTGTGAAGCGGATATTCTGGAAGGCGACAGATTCGCCTTCAAGGACCGTCTCATTATGAGGGAAGAGGCGTCTTACTACATACATTTCATGAATGTATTCACACAACGTATCGGATTCACATGTATGGATAAGGGGTCTATATCATTGACCGATAATGCCGAGGAGTATCTGGACAATAGATCCCCTTCGGAATGGTTCAGATATCTTTTCAAAGCTCATACTGAAAAATTCAACTGGGCGTACAGTGACTACCATTCGGAGGCGGATATCATCCAGGGTGGTTTTGGTTTTTCAATATTCCTGGTTCAGAAGTATGGTGATGAGCCTAGGAAAGTGAAATTCTATTCGGATAAATTCCTCAAGGCATTTCCATCGGTTCTGAGTGAGTTTTCGGACAGGGAATCTATTTCAGGAAAGAAACTGTTTAGATCATGTTATGAAACAAGGATGTTCGAGCGGTTGTTGGAACGGTTCGGATTGATAGAATATCCGGGGGATGAAGGAATTTTTTCCAGGGATAGACCCATGGTAAAGAAGGACTTGATCGACCATGTTTTCAAGTGGAAGGTCTTGTAAGTCAAAATCCTGTCTTGCTCTCAAAGTATCCAACGATGTGGATCACATCCCTGGCCGAGAAGATAGGAATAAGCACCACTGTTGTTGAAAACAATATCGATAAGCTCAAGGACAAAGGATAATTGGAGAGAAAGGTGGGACGATTACAACGTAACGTATTTTACATAGGTTAGGTATTTAAATGAACGTTATTACCGATGCATAGGTTAAATTTATAAAGGTGTGGTTTTATCTATGTAATGTGCTGGAAAAACCGGAAAGAGAGAGGGGATTCAAGAAAGAGAGGATATTAAGAGTGCTATTGTCCTCGACAGGCAGCATGACAAAGTACAGGGTCGCTAAAGAAGCTAAAGTGTCGGAGCCGTGGTGCAGAGAGTACACCACGAGGCTGGAGGAAAGAGGACTTTTGGAAAATACAAAAATCCTGGATCACGAAGGTATTTATGAAGAGTGGGAAGATGTTCATGTAGAAGGGAGTTACATCAGAGTCACTCTACAAAATACGTTAGAATTGTTGAAAAATACAGATCTCAAATACGCTCTGACAACATATATGGGGGAGAACCTTCGTCAAGGTTACCTGTTTCCGTCCATGATCGATTTCTACGTACGTGAAAGAGCGGACTGGCTAAATATCGTCGAGAGGACAGGATTGGTAGGCGGGGGGAACACTAGAATACGATTGAACGATGACCACATATTTTACGGTGCCGAAAATATCGAGGGATTGTATGTGGTATCCGTGCCTCAACTCATTTTGGACCTGCGGTTGGAAGGAGGACCGTGTAAGGACGCTGCTGAAAAAATGATGGTAAAATATCATGGGGTCGAGTGAAATGGTATCCGAATATTACAGCGGATTTATTACGAATTACTCCAAAAAGGAACTTGCTTCCATATTATCTGAGTTGGAATTCCAAGTGTGTTTAGTTGGCGGATGGGCAGTCTACTATCATGCCAATGAAAATTTCAGAAAGGAATTCGATAGAGATTACATCGGCTCCAGAGATATCGATCTTGGTGTCCATATCGATCCCTCTTGGGATGAAGATGAGAGAAAGCTCTGTTTGGAACATGATGAAGATCATAGAAGGTGAGTTGGGATATGAGAAAAGTAGGTTCGGTTTCGTTAAACATTTTGAAAGAAAGACGGGTGAACCTATTTCCGAAGAAGATTCGAAAAAACTACCATTGCATGATCTATTCCCCGTGTTCATAGATATCATACCCGATACGGAAGAATTGGAAGTTTTTAAGAATGTTTTCGGGTTCGTTCCACCTTCTGACCCCTTGTTAAAGCTGGCTTTTATTGAAAATAAATGCGAGCCCCTTGAATCCCATGCAGAATGGGATGTAAAAGCTTCACCCAAAATATGCGACCCGGATCTATTGGCATCGATGAAGATCAGATCCATTCCAAAAAGGGATAAAGAACATAAAAGGGTGAAAGATGTGTGTGATCTTTATGCCCTGCTTTGGTATGTTGAAGATTATAATAAAATGCTTGAGAATGTCACCCGTATTATCGACCGGAACGATCTGGAAGAATTAAAGAAAAACATCGATGAAGATGTTATTAGAAACGCTTCCAACTTGATCGATGTCAATAAAGACACGTTGAAAACGGCCATAGAACGTTTGTATGATCAAGCCCGAAAAATCTGACGTTAGTTTGAATGAAAAAAGGGTTGTTTTCATTTTGAACGGCGGTTGATAATTGGTTGGGAAAAGGGAGGTTCAGGGGGTTACGTTTTCCAAACGTGTTCAGGAAAATTGAAATGTGTTCAAGATATTCAATTCAGTAAATAAAAAGATATATTGGATCTTATTGAGTATTCAATATATACTAAATCAGTCATTCATACTGTTGAGCCATTACCCTCTGTGAAGTATTTTTAGATCGCCGTTTTGGTTGTTATCCCATACTTCTAAAAATTCTTCCTTACTCATAGGGCATTCGATCAAATCTATTAGTTGTGACTTATTCAGTTTTAATTGTTTTGCCATCATCGATAATAGATCATCTCCGATATCACTATGCCCATGACTAATATATGTCCATGCGCCTATATCCTTTCCATCCACAAACATTCTGAAATATATATGATGACCTTGGTTATCCATAATAAAGCCTTTATTCTCTAATCCAGCCTTGATTATTCTGGATTTTAAAGGCATCTATTTATCCGCTCCTAAAAGAGTAGATATATATTCACGAATTTTTAATGCATGTCCCTCCATGTTGTCTGGGTCACCCAAATAATAGGTTTCGTAGAGGTAATAAAAATGCTCTTGAAACGAGGAAAGAGCTTCATCATATTTTTTACCGCTTGCTATTATATTTAAAATTGGATTTGAAAATATCCAAGTATTATTCTCAAAATCAACTTCTGCAATCGTAGGTTCTTTTAAGTCTAATTCTCCCTCGTCGGTTAAGATCCTTGATAATTCTATTTTGTCCATCAATCGAATATCATCTATTTCCACGATCTCTTTAATGTTTCCAGCCTGATCTACTTTAACATCTCCGAGTACGAACACTGGTTTTTCTTTCATCGATTCAATTTTATCCCTGTGTTTATCAATATACTTGCATTTTATATTTCCGTCTGGACCTCTTATCTCGAAGGTTTGATCTGGGACATATCTCACAGCACTGAGAACTCCAAAAGTTTTTTCTAACTTAGTGATCGTATCTACTTTCGCTAGTTTTGAGATAGATGCTTTTTTTTCTTTATCTAGTCTACCGATCTTATGTTCGTATGTATTTACTTCTAATTCGTATGAATTATCCCCGCCTGGCCAAAAATCAAGTATATCATTAAGAATTCTAGAGGTCTGTAGGGGGTCGTCGATTTTTTTAGATATGATTTCGCCGATTTCGTCTGAAGGTAGGCTGTTCAAATTAACAAATATCTCTCCAACCAAACCTACGGATTCCTCGATCAAAGTTTTTCCGTAAATGGTGGTTTGATCTTCACCCTTTAACGCAGCCGAAAAACTACCCTTTTCAACCTTTTCAAAATACAATTTTGTCCGTTTTTGTATTATCGGGTCTCTCCGACCACTTTTTCTATATGTGCCCGAAAAGACATACTCGCCTATATCATATACTGTATCCTGGATACCTTTGAGTACCTTGCCTACCTCTCCAGCTCCAATTTCATCACTATCCCCTTCAATTATAATATCGATAAGACTGTCTGTCATCTAATTTTCTCATGATAGAAAACCTATTAAAACATTGGGGTTCTTTGGTTGTATTGTTCTGTAATTTTCTTTTCTGGCTTATAAGGTATGAGAGTTAGTCAAATAAGTGTTAGATCATAAAGAAGGGGGGATTTTGGTGAAAAATTAAACAGATTATATTATAATATAAAGGTTTTAAAACATGCGATTAATTTGGATTATAAATCACTTAAAAATTCTTTGGGTGAAAGAATTTCTATTCCTCTGAATTGTTGTAATTTTAAAAGATGTGCATCTCCGGATATGATATAATCCGCGCAAGCTTCTACCGCGCATTCTAAGAATTTGTTGTCATCGGGATCTTCCTTTATTATGTTAATATTTTCCTTTGGCTCTACCAAAACGGAATTTGCTAATAGTACTTCCAAAAATTGTTCTTTTTCCTTTTCTTTAAATTTGAATTTAGGGTAATCCATGACCGCCATCAATTCTTCTATGATCGGTTTTGTTATGAAAATTGATTATTATCCCTTCCATGGATAGATCGAGCATTCTTCGGGAGGACCCGACCAACCAACAGCAGATATCAATACGTTTGTATCCAGAACTACTTTCAATTTTCTCTCGCCCATTCTACCGCTTTCTCGACTTCGACTTCATCGATCTCTTCCTCTTCGAACCGCTCCCTTACCTTCTTTTTTAGTTCACTGTATTCCTTTTCCAGGTCTATTTTTATCCTCTTGAAGATCACACCGTCTTTGATGGGAATTGCGATGAATTTGTC
>JAFDTZ010000155.1 GCA_019594305.1 Thermoplasmata archaeon | reverse complement strand
TCTCCGAATAATTTCGTTATCACCCAGATGATTATGGACGATACGGCTAGGGCGATAAGGAAGTAAATGATTGCGGATATCAATGTGTCGTTCATGTTTGTTTTCCCTTTTTCAATGTGTAAATGGCTACTGGTATCGCCATCGCTATCAGTAACATAAGCGTGCCAAGGAAAGGTGTATCTTCTGTATCCTTGGCAGACATTTCTATCGTCTGTGTACTGAATCCCTCCACTTGGAAGACATACACGCCTCCTCCACCTGCACTGGTGTTCGATTCATCCATACCGTCGTAGTTCACAGCATCGCTTGTCTCTATAGTTAGATCTCCTTCTGAATCAGCTAGATGTTCATCTGCGAAAGCCTTGTTTATCATTATTGTCACATGATTGGTGCTATTGGAATCTGTAGCTTCTATCGTAAGAGTCTCATCTTCAAAGCTAACTGTGACTGCATCAATCCCTGCGGGATCTCCTGCATTTATTACCAATGCGACCCAAGGCTGATAACCTTCAACCCATAAGAAGGTGGCTGCTCCATTTGACGCTGCATTCTCAGCTCTGTTCTCATGTGCCTCACCACCATCTACCGGTGGATCAAGAGCCTCCAGGCCCGTTTCAAAGCTCCATACATGATCAGATTCCATCGGATTACCGGCAAGGTCCTTCACACCGTTTCCCCCACCTTTGACGGTGACGGTATAGATAGTGTCGGGATCCAGCTCGCTCTGCGGTTCGAACACCCCTGTAACTCCCGAATATGTAACCGTACCTGAAACCTCTGCTGTGCCTTGTTTCAAGATGAATGTGTTTGAACTGATCGTCTGGGGGTCCATTTCTTCACTGAATGTTGCGGTTATCGCAATGTTGATCGCTACACCAGTTGCCGAATCAGATGGCACGGTAGAACTCACTGAGGGTGGAACTGTATCTGTATCAGTAGGAGCGGTTATAGCATTAGCATCCAACGTAACTGCAGTTTGTGACAGGGCTCTACCTACAAGGCTTGCATCGGTGTTAAAAGCGATCTCTGATTGGCACAATATATTACCCTTCATCTCTGCCGTTGTTCCAATTGTGACATGTCCGGCCACTTGCCAGAAGATGTTTGTTGCTTCGGCACCGCCACTTAAGGTGACAATAGCGCCGTCCGCAACCGTTAAATCTCCTGCAATCTGGAAAATCCAAACATCGCTTGAGTCTCCGGATATTGTGACGCCGCCTTCTGATATCAGGACCCCGGTGTCCCACTTGTAAAGACCGGGGGTAAGAGTTTCTCCGGTGACATCGCCGGCATACAACTCTGTATAATCGGGGTTTGTACGCCCGGCAGCATCCGTATATGCCGTTTCCATATCGCTTACAGCGGT
The DNA here is from genome assembly GCA_019594305.1 of Thermoplasmata archaeon. Lineage (GTDB taxonomy): Archaea > Thermoplasmatota > Thermoplasmata > Halarchaeoplasmatales > Halarchaeoplasmataceae > Haladaptatiplasma. The sequence goes on along the minus strand of JAFDTZ010000155.1, from coordinate 3,002 downwards.
GGTCATTTTAGATGGTGTCGGGGAAGCATAATCCGAAGCGTAAATTTTTCCCGTGACTACGGATGATGTTGAAAATGTATCTGTTGAATCCATTATTAAATCAAAGCCAGTTATATACGATGCTGATGCCGGGCTGACTCCGATATCGCCGGTGATCTCGGTGGTACCGGTGTTCGAGATCCCCGTTTTTGCCAGAACCACGAAATCCCCGGCAGTTCCAAGATTCACAACGGCCGGACCGTCTGCTTTGGCGTGAATTACTGCAAAAGCGGTAAGAACAAACATCATCGAGATGAGAACTGCAGACAAGTATCGAGTGCGACCTGCTCCTTTTTTAAATCTTGATCCGTCATTGGATGACGACCTTACACGAAGGGCGGTCGAACGTTTTCCGTCGTTACCATTTGCCTCCTCATGCACAACTTTCACACATTCTGTTCCATATCTGTTTTTTATTGTCATTTTATCTTATATCCCTTTCTTATCATTCTTGACAAGTGTCATTATCACACTTTTCAGAATGTTTTTTCATTATTAAACTTACACATTGGACACTATATACCTTTATTTCAAAATCATGTGCAATTCAGTGAAAGGTTAGGTGCAAATCTAGAAAGTGAAATTCCAAATTTAAAGTCATGGTGAAACGGACTTTGAGACAGTATAGCTATCCCCCGGATATGCCCGGACGAGCTAACGAAAAGAGAAGGTAACCCGGACGGACACTTTGACGGTGAATAGAGAAAAAACTACAACAGCAGGATGATTGGCCTTACCATTCTTTTCTCGTTTGTTAACATAGAATTCAGAATCATCTACAAGAATTTCCTTTTGAAAATTTCTGAAAACTCCCATAAAATGATCATTAAATTACAGAGGAACTTCCGATCCTCCTTTCACTCCTGTCAAAGGCCTCGGATATTTCGGGAATCAAATTTCATAGATCTGACGAAATTTTTGGAGAATAACATATTCTCTCATCCATCCATTCCATGTGATCAAGCTATACGTTCATAATGTTTAAAGAACACACTAATTGCAAAAGATTTCAAATATCGTCCAGTGATAGGCACTCAATATAGTATGGAAAGATTAATCTGATACGTGATCCCTAAGGCCGAACGATGAACGTTCAGGAAGAATGTCCTCTTTGCGGAGATCATGGAAAACTCTTCTACAAGGATGTGTTTTTCAGATGCGATACATGTAAGGGCGTATTCCGCTCCGATAGACCCGATCCAACTGAAGAAAAAGCACGGTATGAGGCACATGACAACGATGTTAACGACCGAGATTACCGGAACTTCGTTGACCCGATAACCAGAGCAGTTAAAACAAACTTTACCCTGGAACACAAAGGCCTGGATTTCGGAGCGGGAACGGGACCGGTCATCTCCAAGATACTCCAGGACGCCGGTTACGATATAAAACAGTACGATCCCTTCTTTCATGATGACTATGAGTTACTAAAACAACGCTATCACTACATAGTCTGCTGTGAGGTGATGGAACATTTTCATGATCCGTATCGAGAGTTCAAGTTACTGAAAGAGATGTTACTTCCGGGAGGACATCTGTACTGTATGACTTACCTATACAGGGACGATATAGATTTTCATACATGGGGTTATAAAGAGGACTTCACACACATTTTTTTCTACCAAAAAGAAACATTGGAATGGATAAAACACCGGTTCGGATTCTCAAAACTAGAAATAGATAACAGATTGATAGACTACGTCTGCCGCTGATAAGAAAAGCATCGTATAGAAACCGGACCTAGGAGAGGGCATCGACTCTCTGCTTACCATGGAGAACTGACGGTTGTTTTGTCATTTTTTACCCAATAGGTTTCTATTCCAGCGAAAGTTCCGGACCGAAATTCAATCGGTAGCATATCACATCAAAGAAGTTAGCAGGAATATTTATTGAGAATATCTTCAGTTGACCACACTTTAATGGTATCCTGGTCCTTTAATTTTTTATCATTACTCCATATATCCGCTTCTACATATAACGCCAAAGCAAAATACATAAAATCATCCGGATCGGGGGCGATAGAATCGGCTATTTTAAAGAAAGGATCCAAATCTTCCTTCGGGATAAATATAATCCTTCTTGAGAGTACATTCTTCAATCGTATAAAATATCCATGGTTTCTATGTGTCTTTTCCAGGATCTTTTTCTCATATTTGGATAATTCTTCTAACAAAAATTCTGGAGTTTATAAATGAAGTTCATCTTTGAACAACAGACCGGAAGTAACCCTTTTTTTGATCAACGCAGCGAATAGGATATTGGCATCTACTACGAGATCCATCAGGATTTCTCCAACCCCGCCCCCTTCATCCACCAAGTATCGTTACCGGGTATTATTTGGAATGTTGCTCTGAATGATCGAGGAAATTATAAAATAATTCCAGACGGCAACGGTGCGGACGATGCGGTGATATGGACTGTGGATTATTCATGAGGATCAACGATTGCATGATATGATAGACGACGATAAAGTACTTATAGATGGATGGTGTTCGCAATTCAAATAAAGTTGATAAACACATTCGATATATAATATTTGGAGTTAATATAATGAAGAAACAGATACTGATAATCGGTATAGTAGCGATGTTGATGCTTGGAAGTGTAGCCTTCGTGGTTGGAGGATTTGATCCGAGGTCCGAAGAGATTGTGGAAGAGGAAACTTACCCGCCTTCTTTGATGGGCAGCGGTACCCGGCAGGATCCGGTGATGATATACGATGTGCACGATCTGCAGGATATGAATTTGGATCTCAGCGGGCATTATGCTCTAGCCAACGACATAGATGCTTCTGAAACCGCAGGATGGAACGATGGTGCGGGTTTCATGCCCGTTGGCAACGGCACAAACCCCTTCACAGGCAGTTTGGACGGTAGAAATCACACCATCTCCGAACTGTACATATCTCGTCCTGACTCAACACGGATCGCTCTATTCGGAGAGATCAACGGAGCGGTCATCGA
>JAFDTZ010000038.1 GCA_019594305.1 Thermoplasmata archaeon | reverse complement strand
GTGTCGTACCTCTATAGATGTTGTAGTTTGTGATCTCGGCACCACCGTCGTACAACGGCGCGTCCCATTCGAGCAACACCTGTTCGTCGCCGGGAATGACCATCATATTTTGCGGTGCAGATGGAGTCGTAGCCGGAGTTGCGTTCACCTCGTCAGATAAATCCCCTTCGCCGGCCCAGTTAACGGCAGCAACGGCATAATAGTAAGTAACACCGTTGTCCAAATCCTCGTCTGTGTAGCTCAGCACATCACCGATGGTCACCAGAAGGGTTAGATCACCAGGTGTCGTACCTCTATAGATGTTGTAGTTTGTGATCTCGGCACCACCGTCGTACAACGGCGCGTCCCATTCGAGCAACACCTGTTCGTCGCCGGGAATGGCCATCATATTTTGCGGTGCAGATGGAGTTGTAGCCGGTGTGGCACTCACTTCCTCCGATAATTCCCCTTCGCCGGCCCAGTTAACGGCAGCAACGGCATAATAGTAAGTAACACCGTTGTCTACGTTTTCATCGGTGTAGTTCAGCACATCACCGATGGTCACCAGAAGGCTTAGATCTCCCGGTGTCGTACCTCGATATATTGTGTAATTTGTGATGGTAGAACCGCCGTCATTCAACGGCGCATCCCACTGTAAAAACACCTGTTCACCGCCCGGAGTGGCCGACAGATTCTGCGGCGCTGAGGGAGTCGTAGCGGGAGTTGCGCTCACCTCTTCAGACAGATATCCTTCACCCACATCCGAGACCGCGCTGATGGCATAATAATACGTCACACCGTTGATCACCTCGTGATCCGTGTACGCTAAAACGTTTCCAAGGGTGATCAGAGGTGTTAGATCCCCGGGTTCGGTACCCCTGTATACGGTGTAATTTGTTATGGCGGAGCCTCCGTCGTCCAGGGGTGCATCCCACTGGAGCATCACCTGTTCATCCCCGGGCGTAGCCTGCGGGTTACGTGGTGCCGAGGGTACTGATGCGATGGAAAAAGCTCCGCTCATGGCATGAGCGGTTCGGTTGTTATCATCTTGAACGAATATACGGACCCGTACCTGGTTTGAACTCTCGTCCGGCACGGTCCACGTGTAAAAACCGGTATCTTCGAGATCTTCCTCGATCACCGTCCATGTATCACCGTCATCCAGGGAATATTCTATGTCCACACCGATGATGGTCCCGTTTCCAGGGGTCGTTACCCATGTTATATCCCTGCTGGAACCTCCTTCCCAAACCTCACCTCCGACGGGGCTGGTGAGTATGACTCCCGGTGAAAGTATATCCCATCCTCCAGGTGTCGTCCATGGGAAATGATCCCTGTTGGTCCCACCTGTGATATTCTTTGGTTCATCGACTATACCATCGCTTCCCGGTTCATCCTGCCCGGGACCGCTGTAATCATCGGGGCCGGTCCAGTCCGACCAGTAATTACCGCCGGAGGGATATCCGTTGTCCCAATGGTTGCTGCCTCCGTCGTGGGCCTGTACGCTGTTGTTGATGAAATTGTTGTGATAGATCATATTCCCGTTGGATGAATGCAGGTACATGCCGTAGGAGTTGTTCACAAATGTACTGTTAACGATGATATTGTTATCCGAGAAACCGAGTAATACGGCCACGCCTCCGTTCTCGATGGTAAGGTTGGATAGCGCCATATCTTCACACTCCGCGATGATCACCTGGCCGAGGTTGCCGGAAACCGTTCCACCGGTGAGGCTGGCCCGGTACATCACGGGTAAACCGTTGACGGTGTTGTTTTCGTCGATGATATGGCTGTTCCAGTAGGATACTGCCCAACCGGTCATCATGATACCGGAGTCGTACATCTCGTTGCCCTTTAGCACACATGAGGTAGACAATGAAAGATGTATTGCATGCTGAGAAGCATACAAAATGGTGTTGTTATATACCTCTAAGTTCGAACTATCATATATCTCGATCCCGTTGTCTTGAGTTCCATCGATCGTATTGTTTTCCACCAGCGTATCTTGTAGGTTATATGTGTATACACCGTGTCTGCTAGAGTTGAGTATAGTGTTACCAACTACGGTATGGTCAGAGCCCCATAGATAAAGACCGTCCTGGCTGTTGAGAACCGTATTGTTTTCTATTCGATTAAACTGGCTACTTGCTCCTGTGAATAGACCATATTGGGTAACATTACGAACTGTGTTACGTTGTACCAAATTATCATTTGAACCCATTATTATACCGTCTCTACCGTTCTCGAAGGTATTATTCTCGATGACTGTTCCCAAACACCCGGAACATACATAAATTCCTGTGGCAGTAGTGGAATCCGGATCCGCCTCAAGGGAGTTGTTTGATAGAACGTTTCCCGTACTGGAATAGCCTGAAGCCGAAAGTTGGTCCAATCTTATACCCCTGTCGGAGTAATCCTTTATGGAGTTTCCATCTATGATACTAGGCTGAGCTGGATACAAAAGAGCTATACCGCCACCTGTCACATTATTATTCGCTATGGTGTGTCCACCTGTTCGAACGGTAGGGCTTCCAATAAAAGTTTTGTAAATTGCATAATCATGGTTGTACCCAAATATGTAGTTATCTTCGATCTGCCATCCCGTAGCTCCACGTGAATACAGACCCCATCTTCCACTGTCAATTATGGTATTGTTGATCAAATGACCGTTTGCAGTCCGTTCGACATATACACCGTCGTTACCATTGTAGCTCAATGAATTGTTCACCATCTGTGTAACGGATGTCCTTACGTGGATACCGTCATTGTTGTTACTTGCTATTGTATTGTTCTCAATGAGATTTTCTCCGGAAGAACTGATGTAGATCCCATGCCGGTCATTGTCACTCACGTTGTTACCATATATTAACTGTCCGGCACCTGCACCATTCAGATGTAATCCGTCGTTGTTGTTGTTGAAAAGGTGATTTCCGGAGATCAGATAATCCGCGGATCCCGTATGGATGTAAATGCCTCTATTGTTGGAGAATATGGTATTATTGGTAATGACAATGTTGTTGGAACTCTCCACTTCCAAACCATCTCCTGTGAGATATATGCTGGTATCGTCAACTACACCACTGTGTGAACTTGATAGGTGTATCCCGTTGTTCCCGCTTCCTGTGACACTTGTTTTATTGATATGCAAGTCATCAGATAGACTTGCATATATTCCCGAAACACCGGCCTCCACAAAGGCGCTTTCGGTTATGTTGCATAGATGTGAACGATAGAGGAATATCCCGTGGAGGTAAGGTTTCGATATGGTGACGTTTCTTATATCGATCCCTTCCGAATATCCCAACAACATAGTTGCGTTGCTGAATTCCTGGTTCTCCACCGTGGTTCCATCGCAGTTGGCAAGTATAACTTGACCTGCACCAGTGGGGGCCACGCCTCCTACAGCATCCTTCAAGTAATGAACCGGTTTGCCGTCCACGGAGTTGTTGGCATCTATGGTGTGTGTGTTCCAGCGGTTTACATTGGACCCTTCTATGTATATGCCGTTTCCAAGCAAGGTATTGTTCAGTAGTTCGTTCAGTCGGGATTCGTACATGTATATGCCGTGTGCGCCGTTGAGGGATATGATGTTATCCTCGATAAGGTTGTTTCTGGTCTGATCGAAATCCCTATCGGTAAGGTAAAATCCGGATACTGTGTTGTTGTGTATCATGTTATGAGAATAGGTATTGGAACGCGTATATCCGTCCATGTAAATTCCGTGCTCGCCGTTGTTCCATATCTCATTGCCAGTTATGGTATTTCCTGTACTTGGAAGTGTATCCCAACCATCGTGACTCCCTATGATATAGAAACCTGTTCTTTCGTTATTAGATGCGGTATTATTTCTGAATTCACTCCATCTTGTTTGAAATATGTAAAATCCGCGTCCTGAATTGTTGTTTGCTATATTGTCATTAAATATATTGTTGTCCGACCGGGATAACCAAAACCCTTCGTTTGTGCCGTTTTCCACCCTGTTGTTCTCCACCGTATTTTGATGCGATCTGAATACGTATATGCCATACATGTTCCCATCGAGTGAATTATTAGCTACGCGGGTGTGCTGGATACTCTGTGAAATATGATTTAAACTAACAGCGATCCCATACAGAGTGTTATCGTTTGCCGTGTTGTTCACCACAACATTGTTAGTGATGGCTTCGTTATTGGTACTCACCTGTATGTTGATACCTCTTTGGTTACCGTTGACGGTGTTATTGACCACCAAATTATGACTGCTGGTTTCCCGGATGTTGATACCGAAGATGTTGTTGTTTGCCACATTGTCTCGGATGATGTTACCATCGCTTTCTCCGATCAACTTGATACCCCGACGGTTTTCATACACCATGTTTCCTTTCACCGTGTTACCATGGGCTGATTCCAGATAGATACCATGGTTCCCGTTGTTGTAACCTATATTGCCCGCGATGGTTCCGTTGGTCATGTTGTGTAAATATATTCCAGTTCCTAGGAAGTAGATATCATTGTTAACGCTGGCGTTGTAAACATAGTTCTCACTCAACTCGAAGTGAACTGTTGTGTTACCTATGTAAATACAATTCCCCTGCCCCTCACCATCGATCTCGTATCCTTGGATGATGTATGGGTCACCAAGGGATCCGTCTCCCGGCCAGCCTTCGTTAGCCGCCTGTTCCCAGAAGTCGGTATCGTTGTTGATACGTATGGGCCCGCGGATAGTGTAGTTCCCCAAGGGGATATTGTAGGATAGTATCGGATCTCTTTGAAAAACATCCGGTTGGCTCGGCCCAATATATGAACTCTGGCCGATCGGTATATCCGTAACGATCTCAAAGTGATCTATCGATTCTGTATCCGGAGTGCCTTCAACTCCAACGTTCAAAATTGCAACGATCGAACTAGAACACAGCATGAGGACGAGAAAAGATGTGAACAGTTTGGTTTTCATGTGTATTTAACCCTTTATAGTCATATTTAATCTTATTGTCCATCGAACCAAACACAACCTCAAAAAATGATATACCATCACGAGCGTAATGCCCTTCTGGCTATTTCCATATCCTTTTCGGAAGGGTCTAGTATGATGCCCATCTCGATCCTTTCTTCTCCAGCGGTTCGCTGAATATCCTGGTACCCAGGAATGCCATGTTGATCTCATCATTAAGCCAATCCCTGACCAGTTCTTCGTCAAAAGGTGCACCTCCTCCGAACCCGCCCGGCCATGGACGGCTCGTATTCCACTATCTTTCGTTGGGGTCCGCTGGGGTTCTCCACCATTATCGGGTTAAGTCGGTGGTGGTGATATATATTTTTTATCCCTGCCGATCCCTTGAGTGTTTAGTCCCCAACGTATTTCCCACCTTAGGAAACATCGAGAAATAACCCACTGTTTTGAAAACCATGAAACTGAGCAGGAGAAAGGAACCTCTTCAAGCTTTTCTGGCAGAATATATGAAAGTAAGTTAAAGGTGAGTGTTTGATACAATATCACCACCACAGAGTGCCTGGAAGTTCACCAAAAAATCAACCTAGACCGCTTATTTCTCGAAGAAAGTTATTTATCGTACGCAAAACTTGTATCTCCGTAAATGCCCACCGAAAACAAAAAACCGATCCTACCGGTCGAGGTCGATTATGATACGTACCGAAGATTCGATCAAAGAAAGAATGTTTTCGGCAGGATGATCCACGACATCGATGCGGACTTCCATAAGGTAGGTATGTTCGATCTGGTAAAAGAAATAATCGACGAGAATGTGGAAGGGTATACACACATCGACTTTGCCAGGGTGCGAGGGGCATGGGCGGTTTACGACCATTTTCACGAGGCTTTCGGCTGGGACGAATCGGCGGATGCTAACACCGTAATGGAAGAAGCCACTTTGGACAAATACGAAGTCGATGATAAGGAAAAAATGGCCAAGCTAGTCAAGGAGACCGCCGGGATCTACGGTGCCTGCAAGGCGGGGATAACGGAAGTAAACCATGATTGGCTGTACTCCCGCGACATGAACGGAAAGCCTATCGACATACCGGAAGAATACAAGAACGCCGTAGTCATGCTCATCAAGATCGATAAGGAAGCGTTGGAGGAGTCACCGTCCATGGTCGCAGGGGCTCAGAACGCCCTGGGATATTCCAGGATGGCCTTTGTTATAGGCTGCATGGCACGTTTCATACGCACACTGGGCTACAAGGCTATCCCCATGGGAAACGATACCGCACTCAGCATACCACTGGCCGTACAAGCAGGCCTGGGTGAGATGGGAAGGAACGGTTTGTTGATAACTCCCGAGTTCGGCCCTGCCGTAAAGATATGCAAGGTGTTCACCGATCTACCCCTGGCTTCAGACGAACCGAGAGATTTTGGAATCGCCGGGTACTGCAAAAAATGTAAAAGATGTGCGGATACCTGTGAGGTCGATGCCATATCCTCGGAAGACGAGCCTTCCTACCAAACCGTATCAGAGAGCAACAACCCCGGGATAAAGAGATGGGCGGTGGATGTGGACAGATGCTACAAATTCTGGGTCGGTAACGGAGGAGACTGTTCCAGCTGTATCTCGGAATGCATCTTCACCAAAGGTTAAAGACAGACCCTTTGAACGGCAGCTATTTTATTAAATGATGTTATACCACTAACATGTCTGAAATAATCTACAGAGCCATAGGGACCATACACTCGCCCTACAAGGACATCAAGGGCATGCCCATCCAACCTACGGGGGCGGTTGGCATCGACGGATACCTGGAAGTAAATCCTGAATACCGGGACGGTTTGAAGGACCTGGAAGGTTTTTCGCATATTATACTGCCGTATCACTTTCATCTGTCGAAAAACTATTCGCTTACGGTAAAACCCTTTTTGGACAAAGAAGAGCGTGGATTGTTCTCCACCCGGGCACCCAAAAGACCCAACCCCATAGGTATCTCGGTGGTCCGGTTGACTGGTGTAAAAGAGAATCGGGTAAACGTTAAGGATATGGACATTCTGGACGGTACGCCGCTTCTGGACATCAAACCCTACGTACCTGAATTCGACCATAGAGATGTTAGCAGTACGGGATGGCTGACAAGCACCGGGGTCGATGTGTCGAAAACAAAGGCCGACGGCAGGTTCGGATAGGAAGGTATCTCCGATAGTATTATTTATCAACTAGATGTTACGAGCAAACATGGAGACCGTCTGGAAACAGCCTGAGATGGTGGGACGCGGCAAGGAACTGTCCGTGCTGCAAGACAGGTTTGAAGATGCTGTAAAGGGAAGGGGCGTTACGGTTTACGTTTCCGGTGAAGCTGGACTGGGCAAGACCAGACTCGTATCGGAACTCATCGATAAAGCCGAAAAAGCAGGCGCCCTGGTCATCAGGGGGTGGTGCCTGACGGAGAATCTCGAGCCCTTGATGCCGATGCGGGAGGCCCTTCGTAATTCCGATATGTATCATTTGATATCCGGACATCCGCCGCCCAGGATCATATCAGTATACCTGATGGACAACAACGGAATGCTGGTGAACAAGGCAGAGCGTAAAAAGACCGAGCTGGACCCGGATATATTCGCATCCATGCTCTCCGCCGTTGGCAACTTCGTCACCGATTCCATGGCCAACATGGGTAAGAGTGGTAAAGGGCTCAATTCCATCAAATACGGTAAGTACACGATACTGATGGAGACCTTTAACAAGGCAACCCTTGTGTGCGTTATCAAAGGCACCCCCAACGAGTTCCTTATAGACGACATGTTAAGGGTGTTGAAAGAGGTAGAGGGTCTTTTGGAAGATTGGGACGGTAGGGCATCTAAAGCTGCTGCCCTGGAACCCCACATATCATGGTTCGTCCGCTCGAAAAAGTACGACGGCGAGTTCCTGGTGGACGACCCGAAGTTAAAGCAGGAAAATTTATTTGATAACGTTCTGTTGGGTATGCAGAGGATCTCCACCGAAAGAGCGTTAGTTCTGTTCATGGACGACCTTCAGTGGGCTGACCAAACCACCCTCGGTCTTTTACACTACCTCGCAAGGAACACTAAGGGGAACAGGGTACTAATCCTGGGTACGTACCGTCCCGAGGACATCATGAAGACCTCGGACGGTCATCCTCACCAGCTGGATACCGTCATGCAGAATATGAGTCGAGAGAACCTTCTGGAGAAGATCGAGCTGAAACGTCTGGGTATCGGAGACACATGCGAGGTGATACGATCCGTGCTGGGTAAGGTGGGTTTCGGCCAAGGGTTGATGGAAAGGATACACAAGGAGACCGAGGGAAATCCATTCTTCATACTCGAGGTGGTCAAGCTCCTGGCAGAGGAAGGCCAGATAAAAAAGGACTCCGAAGAGGAATGGGCAGACATTGACAGGGTGAATATCCCCTCGAAAGTGTACGATGTGATCACACGCCGTTTGGACAGGTTGATGAGCATTCAGAGAGAGATATTGGAATGTGCCAGTATAGAGGGATTGGAATTCCGTTCCCATGTTGTGGGCAAGACCCTTGAAATGGACCGCCTCACACTGCTGAAGAATCTGGGCGATATCGAAAAAACCCACCGCTTGATACATTCACTACCGAAAAAATACCGATTCGACCACACGAAGATAACGGAAGTACTCTACAACGGAATTATGGAAGAATTGAGGGCCGAATTTCACCGGCTGGTGGGAGATTCCATCCGAGAACTATACAAGGATGATATCGATGAGGTAATAAACGAACTGGCATACCATTACCACCGTGCAGGTGACCATAGGGCCTCCGAATACCTGGTGAAGGCGGGTGACAACGCCCGTGAGAGATACGCCAACTCCGAGGCTATAGATTCGTACCGCCTTGCCCTGGAAACCGCCCTAGAGGATGAAGACAGGGTCAGGGTATTGGAAGCCCTGGGACATATTTATGCTACCAGGGGTAATTACGGGGAAGCAGTGGATCACTTTACGGATGCCGGGAAATTGGCAAAAAACATGGAAGCCAAGGTAAGGAACCTGAGAAAAATCGGTGAGATACACGAAAAGAGCAGTGATTTCAAAAGATTATGGGAAACAACATCAAAAACTAAAGAGCTTCTGGGAGGAGAAAATAGTGCTGAGAAAGGCAGAATACTGGTGGTAGAGGGAAACGCACATTGGAAGAGTGGTGACCTCGATACTGCCATGAAATATTACACCGACGCCCTGGATATCTTCAATAAGTTCGAAAGCGAGAGGGACGTTGGAAACGCCCTGAGGGCCATGGGTAATATTCATCTTAGCAGGGGTGGGTACGACCAGGGACTCGCCTGTTACCGGAATAGCCTGGAGGTAATGGAGAGGCTGGAGGACATGACGGGAATAGCCTCGGCGCTGAATAATATCGGCATAGTGTACATGGACCTTGGTGAATGGGAGAAGGCCCAGGAATGTAACGAGGGCAGTCTCGAGATAGAGGAAAATATCGGGAACAAATGGGGTATCGCCCAATCATTGAACAACATGGGCATAATTCACAGTGGGAAGGGGGAGCTTGAGCTGGCACTGGAAAGTTACCAACGCAGCCTGGAGATAAAGGAAAAATTGGGGGATACCTCGGGGGTTGCAGCGGTAATAAACAACATCGGCGGGGTCTATCTAGACAAGGGCGAATACCGAAATTCCATCGAATTATTCCAGCGCAGCCTTGAGATACGGGAGAAGGTAGGTAACAAATGGTCAATAGCAGAGTCGCTGAACAACATGGGAGAGGTTTTGTCATACATGGGTCAGCCGAAAGGGGCTTTGGGGTATTACCTGCGCAGTTTGTCGTATTCCCAGGAGGTCGGAGATAAGATACTTTCGATACACCTGTGTAGCGGCATATCCGAGGTGTATCTGGGTATGAATGAACTACAAAAAGCCCTTGAATACGCCGAAAGAGCGGTCGAAACGGCTCAGGAGATAAGTAGCGGCAGGGATGAAGGAATTGCATGTCGTAGTTTGGGTAAGGTATTCAGCGTATCACGAAATTTTGACAAGGCCGCCGAAGAGCTGGATAGTGCAGAATCCATTTTCACAGGTATAGGAGATGATAAGGAACTGGCAAAGACGTGTTACGAGTACGCTATCCACCTCGAAAGGAAGGGAGAAAGGGAAGGTGCGAGAGTATACACGGAAAGGGCGTTGAAGATATTCCGAAACATGGGAATGGTACCCTGGGTGGATAAGTGCACCGAATTGTTTTGATCACATCTTCAATGTACCATAAGAGGTAAAAGGTTTATATTATAGTTATTTATGGATGCTCCATGTCCTTTCAAGACGAGGTAAAGGCACTGAAAGAAAGAGGCGATATCGTTCTCGTGGCCCACAATTACCAGATAGGGCCCATTCAGGATGCCGCGGATTACGCGGGGGACTCCTTCGGACTGGCGAAGAAGGTGACCGAGCTAGACGTGGAATACGTCGTTTTCTGCGGTGTGGACTTCATGGCGGAATCCGCCTTGATACTGAATACGGATAAAACCGTCATTCACCCGGAGCCAAAGGCACGCTGCCCCATGGCGGCCATGGTAGATATTGACGAGTTGAGGGAATTCAAAAGGAAGAACCCTGATACGGCCGTGGTTTCCTACGTAAATACCAACGTAGAGACCAAGGCGGAATCTGATGTGTGCTGTACCTCTTCCAACGCCGTTAAAGTGGTAAAAAGCCTCCGGGAACACAAAGTACTTTTTCTGCCCGATAGGAACCTCGGGGACTATATTACACGGTTCGTAAAGGATAAGGAGATAACCCTCTGGGAGGGGTACTGCGGTACCCACGATAACATAACGGTGAAAAGCATAATGGAACTCAAGGATAGATATCCCGATGCGGAGGTACTGGTGCATCCCGAGTGTAAACCCGAGGTGGTGGATATAGCGGACTACGTAGGCTCAACCGCCGGCATGTTGAAGAGGGCGGTGGAATCCCATGCGAAAAGGTTGATAATAGGTACGGAGATGGAGATGGGCCATCGTATGCGAATACAAGCACCTGACAAGGAATTTTACTTCCCCGACGACCCACTCTGCCAGAACATGAAGAAGATCACCACCGATAAGGTTTTGCGGTCACTGAAAGAGCTACAGCCGGTAGTGGACATAGACAAAAAATTGATGGAAAGGGCGAGAAAACCACTGGAAAGGATGATGGAGATCGGGAGAGGAAATTGAGGGACATAAAGGCTGTTTTCATAGACCTAGACGGTACTCTTGTGCACGACGGAAATATTTCGGTAGAAGACAGATCGGCTGTGGAGGATACCATATCCAAGGGAATACCGGTGATACCCGCAACCACAAGGATGCGTTTTTCAACTTACATGTTACTCCAAGGTTTACCGGTAACAGACGTACCCCTTATCTGCCTCAACGGTGCAATGGTCCTCGGGCCGAGTTGGCACCGTGCAAACGAAGATGATAGCTGGATGACTAGCACACTCGAAATGCCCGTGGCAAGAAAGATATCTGAGTACGCCGACAAGATGGGATACGAGATAACCACCATCTTCGGCGAAAGGAAGTACTGGAAGGAGAGGAGGGATTTGCCGGTGATCAGCAGATCCGAGAATCCCGTGGCACACGTGATAAAATCAAACATTCAAGCCCTGGAATGGGGACCGCCGGTGAGTTACATGATGCACACGGAGGTTAACGGCGATGACGGTGTCGGGGACATGGAGAGGTTCGTGAATTCCGAATTAAAGGATGATACATGTACGCACAGGCATCACAGGATGGGAGAGCTAAAGGCACTGACCATATACACTAGAGGTACTTCAAAGGTGAGAGGCGTGGAGCTGGTATGTGAAAGGTTGAATATCTCCATCGAGGATGTTCTGGCCATAGGCGATGACGAGGTCGATATCGACATGTTGAAGGCCGCGGGTATAGGTATCGCCATGGGAAATTCTCCGGACTACGTCAAGAAGGTCGCGGACCATGTGGTACCGTCGTGCGAGGAAGGGGGTGTTGCCCATGCCCTTCGAAAATACATTCACTAATGATAGTAAACTATTTAGTAAACTCGTTCTTAAACCACTCGAACCAACATGAAGTTAAAAGATATTTTTCAAAAAGCCGTTGAGATGGGCATAGAAGCTGACCCGAGGGGTAAAAAGGGTATGGAGAAGATATTGAAAAGATCATCCGAAGAATACGGAAAACTCGAAGGTAGGGATAAAGAGGTTTTCGATAAGCAGAAACTCGATAATCCCTTCGAGGATTCAAGGCTTCTATACGGAGACCCGGACAGAGAAGTAAAAAAGGTATTGGTGGGTATAGACATCACACCCGGTGAGATACTCATCGCCGACAGACTTGGAGAAATAGACCTTGTAATCGGACACCATCCCAGGGGAATAGGCATCATGGGGTTACACGACGTTATGCACCTACAAGAAAATGTTTTGAAAAAATGGGGTGTTCCCATAAACGTAGCCGAGTCATTGATGGAAAAAAGGATCAAGGAAGTGGAGAGAAAGGTCAAAGGGGCCAACATAAACCAGAGTGTCGATGCGGCCAAACTTCTGGAAATACCGATGATCTGTGTGCACACACCGGCTGATAACCTTGTTAACATGCATTTAACGGAAATAATAAAATCCAAGGAACTTGAAACCGTGGAGGACGTGCTGGAAATGCTCTACGATATACCGGAATATCACGAAGGAAGAAAGAACGGTGACGGACCAATTGTGCTCGTAGGTAACAAAGAGCGCAGCTCCGGTAAGGTAGTAGTGGAGATGACCGGAGGTACCCAGGGTTCGAAAAAATCCTACGAAAAGCTATCTCAGGCAGGCGTCGGTACACTCATTGGAATGCACTTGAGCGAGGAGCACCGCAAGGAAGTGGAAAAGCATCATATGAACTATGTCATCGCGGGCCATATAGCCAGCGATTCCCTCGGGATGAATTTATTCCTGGACGAGATCGAGAAAGAAGGTGTGGAAATATTATCGTGCAGCGGTTTCATCAGACATTCACGAAACAAATAAACGATGATAGAAGTCAAAAACCTTCGAAAGACCTACGGCGACTTTGAAGCCTTGAAGGACGTCAGTTTCTCTGTAGATGAGGGTAGTATCTACTGCCTCCTGGGCTCCAACGGCGCAGGTAAATCAACCATAATCAAGATAATCACGGGACTGCTGAGAGCCTCGGACGGCGAGGCATACATCGACGGTATAAAGGTGGGTGACAACACGGAATACAAAAGACGTTTTGGATATATGCCGGAAGAGCCTCACCTGTACGACAGGATAACGGGCAGGGAATTTTTGGATATAATGGGTACCATCCGTGATATGGACGAAGTTTTACTCAACGAGAGTATAGAAAAACTGGCCCACGAACTGGAGATAACGGGCTTCCTGGATATAGAGATGGCCGCATACTCCAAGGGCATGAAACAGAAGATACTGTTCGCCAACGCCATCATACACGGGTCACCTAACCTCATACTGGATGAACCCACGAGTGGCCTCGACCCCAGGTACACCAGGTACATAAAACGCAGGTTAAAAAGGCTATCACAAGAGGGCAGGGCGGTACTCATGTCAACCCACATAACGTCCATTGCGGCTGACATATCGGACATGGTGGGTATCATCCATAACGGGATACTGATCACCGAAGGTACGGTTGATGATCTACTTGCCATAACCGGAACAGAAAATCTGGAAGATGCCTTTGTGGAGGTTATCGATGGGACACGGTAAGAGCCTAGTGATGTTTTCAAAGGAAGTTCTGGGTTCTTATCGGGCCACAAGTAAACGTGTCTTTCAGCATCCCATAATGACCGCCTGGTTCATAATACTGCTCATGGTAGGCTTCTCCACGGTACTGATAATGGCCGAGTATGTTTCCACGCTTGAGATCGATTTTTTACTTATAGAAAGAGGTGATATCCTCTTCGTTATCTTCTTTTTTTTCATGGGGAAGGCTTCCTCCGAGACCATGGACGGTTGCTACAGGAACAACCGCTTAAAGCACCTTTTTACATCCCCCGTGAAGGTAAGCGACATACGCAACATGGTTTTTCTTAAGATTTTATGGTATAATCTTTTACTATTGGCGATATCTGTTTCCCTGGTAACCGGCCTTTATCACTTACTGAGGATCGACCTTTACATAGACGGATTCTTCTTTCTGCATCTTTACCTCCTGGTTATTGCGGCACTGCTCGTAGGGTTCAACATGGCTACACTATCCAACATAAACAAAAAAATACCGAAGTATATTTCCATGGGTATCTATGCTCAGAGCATATCGTTGATATGGTTGATAACCCACGGCAATCACCACTATCTGTTCGTTTCCCTGTTTCTGGTGATCCTGATAACGTTATCTCTTCTAGTTTACCTGTCACCGTCAAGTGTATTCATGGATGCATGGATAAAAAGCATCTCCGGATCGAAGACCTATTCCACACGATCTTTCAGACCCATGAAATTCTTCAGAAGATGTTCCAAAAAACCCTTTTGCCGTATCGCGGAAAAAGAGATGCTGGAGCGGTGGAGAAGAAAAGAAACCACCGCCGTACTGGGCATCGCCGCGTTTATATCCATGGGTTTGGTTCTGTTGTACTACCAACTCGGTCCCGAACCGGACCTCGGTTTGGGGCTCGAGGAATATTTCTATCCCATCTTCATAGGTATGAGCGTTTTTCTAGCGGTATCACTTCAGATATTGATCCCGTCTTTAACGTTATTCAGCCGTGAGGGGAGGAGGATGTGGGCCATCAAGACCCTGCCTGTAGCGTCCGAGGATGTAGTTTACGGTAAACTGTTAAGCCTCTTGATATTCACCCCCATAATACCTGTATTCATAGTTACACCTCTTATGGTATTACTGGATTATCCCTTTGCATACCTTCTATTCGTGTTGATCTCTTCGGTCATCTTGATATTTTTATCATCAGGTATAGGCATCTGGGCCGCCGCACGATTCCCTAATTTCGATGATAGCGTCGACGGCGCGCCGGACGTTATGACCATGTATATAGTACTGATGATGTGCCTGATAATAAGCTCCTTATTCGTAGTCATACCTTTTTTCTTCCTTACCACGGATCACGTACTCGGCGTATTGTTCGTAATACTTTCCGCCGACATCGCCGCTCTTAGCACTTTTTTACTGTGTAGCAGAGCTACGCAATTGTACGAATCTATGCAGTTAGACATGTAGCCATAATAAGTTTATATACCCCTTAATATATGCATAGATATGAAGATATTACTTGCTATAACCGGTGCGTCCGGAGTGATTTACGGGGTGAAACTACTCAAAAAACTAAATGAGATAGAAGATTTAACGGTAGATCTAGTGATATCCGAGTCCGGCAAAGAACTTATCGAATTGGAGCTGGAGATTGACCATAAAGAACTTTCTAAACATGCCCATATTACATTCGAACCGGACGACCTTCGCGCCCCTCCTTCATCCGGGAGCTCACTTTACGATTATATGTTGATCGTCCCCTGTTCCATTTCAACCCTCTCAAAAATTGCTACGGGTTCAGCGGATAACCTGATAACAAGGGCTGCTAGTGTGATGCTGAAAGAAAGAAGGGGGTTGCTCATGGTTCCCAGAGAAACACCCTTGTCGACCATACACCTTGAGAACATGGCAAGATTATCAAGCGAGGGATGTATCATACTACCGGCATCACCTGCATTTTATGGTAAACCAAAAGATATCGAAGAACTGGTGGATTTCATAGTAGGTAAAACCTTGGATTCGATAGGTATCGATAATGATATTTACACCAGATGGACTGAAGATGTGATCCGATAATCTATTTCTTTGTACCGGGAGCTCTAAGGTCCTCTATATGGTCGAATTCCTTCTTTAAGATACTGAGATCGGTTTTTGACAGAGAGCTGGGATTTACATACATCATGTAGGTGCTGGCATTGAGCGAACACGTATCTGTTGTCTTTTTTATGAATTTAGACACCTTTTCAAAACTGTTCTCGATCAGTAAGTACTCGAAACCTTCTAGGAAGATTACGGCTCGTTCGTTTTCCTTTGAGAAGTTACTGATTGCCCGGGTAATCTCGAAGTCCAGCCTTTTGGGATCCAGTACGTCAAATGTACTGGATGTACGATCGGTGAGCCACATAATCTTTGCCCTTTGTAATCCGTGTCTCTCGTCCACTTTAGATGGTAGTTTTGTGGTTATCACAAGAGTGGGTAGTCCTTCTGTTATAAACTCTAATAGGAGCGAGAATGATTTTTTACCTTCGGAATCCAGAAGCAGATAGTTAAAACCTTCCTTTAGCATCTGCTGTTTTTTATTGCATGATGGACAATTTACTGTGAGTAGATTTCTTTTTTTATGTATTGTAAAGAACTCCCCGCACCAATCGCAGTATGTTTTAACAACATTCGGTTTCTTCTCGGTTGGGCGTCCTACCCGTCTTATTGTAGTAGTTCTTTTTACGGATGATACTTTCTTCTTCGGTTTTTCTTTTGGCGGATTCAATATCTCATCAGGGATCGCCTTTTTCTTTTTGGAATATATGAACTGAGATAATATCCAGAATAGTACAGTGACTACCACACCGAAAACAATGAGGATCAATCCACTGATGAATAACCTTCCGATAGTCGGTATAAAATAAAAAACGAATAGCAGTATTAACGCGACGGCGGATAGGATATGCAAAGGCTTGCATTTTTCTGCTTCCTTACGATGCTTTGTGGGGTATGTATCTTGATAATTCCAGAAATATTTTTTCGGGAAGTGTCTTGTAAAATAGCCGAAAATACATACGAGAAGGAAAAGTATCTGAGGGTTTTCCAATACGACGAATTCCGACCACATTATTCTAGCATTAGGTTCGTTAACGCCGTCGAGTTCTATTGAGTATTGAAGTATCTCGCCGGCGGGTGTACGGATGATATAAAGAGTCCCGTCATCGTATTCGGGTTCGTAAAAACTATGGGTTCCTACTACGAAGGTCCAGTGTGTTAGCTTGGACTCCCCTACCCATCTGAAGGTATATGCATAGACAACTGATATGTTGTCACCCGATCTGATACTGGCGTGATTAATAGATATTTGACCGTTCGAGGATATTGAATAGTTTGTCGATGGCTCCCTGATCCCGTTACGAAGAATAACTCCGTAGCTTCCGTTACTATCAGCTAGGAGATCCGTATGTTCGATCTGAAAGTTAGTTTGTGATGGCAGTGTCGCATCGGTTATAAGTTCTCTTCTAACGGGTATAACCAGAGATTCCCAGACACCCTTTAAGACGTCCAGGTTGGCCATGTTGATCTCATGGGGACCGGGCCCGGGGTTTTCACGGAAGCTTATTTTGAAGTGGATAGTTATAGAATCTCTAGAATCTGATGTAAATCCCAGGAGGCCGTCTGTGTTATCGGCGATATTAGCCGTGTTAAGTGAAGAACGGGTTATGGGTGTTCCGTAGTAATCGATATAATCATTTGGGTCTATATCTCTTCGGGGTTCGAAGCCGTAGAAAGAATGTCTTCTGAAAGAATGAAGCGCACCGCCCCTTTGGACATATGATTCCAACATGCCATTGGTTGATAGATAGTAGGCCAATTCCTCGTAATCGAGAACATCGTCACCATCGGCCCTATCAAATAATTCATCGTTACCAACGCTCTCTAAGAGCGCCTCACGTAATCTTACAGCGGCTTCACCTTCTACAGTCCAGTGTATATTTCCTCCACCCACTGAATCAGACTGAGGGATGAGTTGCAGGTTGGTAGAGCATGTTACCCTTCCACCTTCGTTTCCAACCGAGTCACCGTTACTGCTTAACGTTAAAAGTGGTGCTACGATTATCAATAAGAATACTATGGCCGTAACTTTGGATGCCACTTTATTCATAGTTATCATAGTAGGGTAAACAATACCGATATAAATGTTTGATGGATGTTTCTCAATCGAAAAGTGATGATAGCATTTATATATTAGATATTTTCATTATCTAACATTGTTCTACAATGTGATAAAATGATAGGAAGTCCCCTCACTGAAAACTTGAAGAAGGAAATGAAAATACTTGAAAGGACGATATTCTTACTCGGAATAATAGAAAATGAAGAACCGATAGGCATTGTGAAACTTAGTGAGATATCCGAATTACCCGAACATAAAGTTCGTTATTCGTTGAGGATGCTTCAAAGAGAAGGTTTAATCGAACCGTCTCCTTTTGGCGCACAAACCACGGAAAAGCACGATCAGTTCAAAGATCATCTCAACGAACTATTGAATCGGTTTTCTGAGATGTCTATGAAGCTTCAGCAGCAGATGAAAAACTGAAAAGATTTTAATAGGTCTTACATTTTGCCATACTGCATTACCTATGAATATGCATAGGACATGGTATGTATAGGTGTTTCGTAAGAAGAGATACTTGTCATGGATAGTAGTGGGAATATGCGAAGCATATTGCCGTCGTACGAGTGAGAGGCGAAAGCGTCTCACGAGTAGTGGGAATATGCGAAGCATATTGCCGTCGTAGCT
>JAFDTZ010000127.1 GCA_019594305.1 Thermoplasmata archaeon | reverse complement strand
TAGTTGTTCATCGCCTGTACCCATTATGGTGTTGCCTGAGCCGGGAAGACTGGTGAGGTTCTGTGGGCCGGAGAGGTATACAGAGATAGTTTCAAAGATATCTATGAGTTCATCACCATCTGGAGAATAGAAATATTCTGCACCCGATGTGTTTGCAATACGCCATAGATTGTATTCTACAGTACCGGCCTCGGGATAGTTTTCATTTTCGTATACATGGTAAAATGGATCTTGTAATTGTTCATTCCAATCGTATCTCGTTACGGCTTCCCAATTTGGAATATCATCGTAATGTTCAAGACCTAGACCTATTGTAAAAATTGGAATTGGATTATCTCTTGTTTCTTGTAATAGACCACGTCTTGGATTTCCTATATTTATAGTTCTCCATTCACCTGCTTCGTTACCAAAAGGCATAGTGTATTTACCTCTATGCTCCCCATGATCTATCCATAGTTCGTTTCCAATTTCGTCATACATCTCGTGCCATGGTGACCAAAAGTAGGTGTTGCTTCCCTCTTCTACTCGTTGCCAATTAGTTGCTGCAGTATCACTAGCGCCGAAATCTGCTCCATCTGTTAATTTTACAACGGCTCTTTGTAGATGAGGTGCCATATCACTATGATTATAATTTATCTCCCAATATCCAAGACCTATTGAATCCCACAAAGGTGTTTGTCCACCCGGGCTATCCCAATTTTCAATAGTTGTATTGACTAATTCTCTACCGTCTGCAAGTTTCGTTGGTTCAAGTTTTACAAAGGCGTTTGTACCTTCATAACCTACAAGAAGCACAATAGATTCATCCGAAAGGGAATCAACGAGTACCCTTGCTCCTTTAAGAGCAGCCTCCTCGAAACTTACGCCAGTTGAGTTAGATCTATTCTTCATGGAATCAGAACCGTCAATAACTATCGCAACAAACACATCCGCCTTTCTGCCGATCTTCCCTTGCGGTTCGTACATCATGTAGCTGTCCGGTTGGCTGTATGCATCGAAGCTTACATTGTCAACACCACTGGTCATACTCCAGTCCCAGTCATCTGCTACATTGGTCTCAAGATCGCCGTAAAGGTCGCCCATGAAGTCGAGAGCGGCTTCGTTCTCACCGCTGATACGTGCTATCTGGGCTTCGTGTCTCCAGTTATCTGCGATACGGCTGTCAAGCTCCATATCATCGTAGAAGTAGTAGACCGGGTTGTGTAGTATAGCCTGGTTGTTGAATCCCATGAGGTCCGTTTGGTTGCGTACACCGGGTTCGTTCGGGATCTCCGCTACCTCGTCGATTGGGTCGAGTATAACTCTAAGAGGTCGGGAAGGCGCCGCATTGATAGGATTCCACTTTACTTCAACATCGGAGAATCCGTCGGGTGGTACGTATGCACTCACCGAGCCGATGTGGGAATGACCGTCTCTGAATCGTACGAGAACGTTAGAACCCGTACCGCCGATGTTTTGTACACGGGCGGTCAGCAGGTAACTCCTGCTAAGCATGGGGGCGTGATCTGATAGAGTGATATCTACATCAGATATACGGAGTTCGATCCGTTCATCAAGGGTACCGAACCATCTGTTGACCAGATACAAGAACTCACTGCGCATGGCCTGTGGCGAAGTATCGAAACTGTACATTTCGTAGAATTCCTCTTCACCGGCGGGTACTGGTGTTCTTAGATGCTCTAAATCAAAACCGGTGAAAACCAGACGATAATCGTCGTCCTCGTACCTGTGGGCCATTGTTCTATTTTGCCCATTATACGCATAATACATTATGGGAATTCCAGTAGGGGAAGTTTCGTAATAATGTGGTATTGGGGAAGTCGTCCAACCACCATCCATATAATACCTTATACCGTGACCTATAGGATCATCAGTAGTACCGATTAGCGATCGAGGGTAGGTAGGGCTAGGAATTGCATGCCCTTCTACATTATTTATCTTTAATATATCTGTTAAAAAGGTTGCGGCGTTTTCAGGTGCATTCCCTCCTGTTAAATACTCCAGTATCCCATCGCCGATCAACATGAAATTCTTTTTATCGTCATATTCCTGCAGAAGAACGGTGATGTGTTCTATATCGTTTTCAGTGAGTACGTCATCCGATTTAGATCCGGTCAGCCAGCATATCGAGTTGTACGATGCCATGGTGGTGTTCAAAGGACCACCTCCGCCTGGTTGGACCTCAAAGATTTCATACGAATAATTCAACGTATCGTAAAAGAGTTTTACGTTATCGAAGATTTCATCACCACCTATAGTAGAATCGATGATCAAAGTGGTGAATCTTACATCTACATAAAGGTCGATACCCAGATAATCCGGATAGTTATTCTGAATGTTTGTTTCAGGTATATGTCCTGATGGATCGACAATCACTCTTATCTTATGCCTTCCCACGGCATCGGCAACCCATTCGAACTCAACCTCCTTGTGTCCACCTCTTTCGCTGATGGTTATGGTTTGACGCTCTACGATATCTCCTTCTACCTCTAAACCAACTTCCGGACTTTGACTGAAGAAGCCGTTGTTCCGTATAACGGCTGATATGGTTAGGGTGTCCATGTAATCGGGTGTACGGGTACTGAATTCCTGAGCTGAAATAGCTAGGTCGTTTCCACCCATTTCAGAGATATTTCCCAACCATAATAGTACTGGATATGCAAGTGCAGATCGGCTCTCGATAGCTGCAAAACGTATGGATGTGAAGAATGTTCTAGCTCCACCGGGGTCCGTGCTGTTGTATGCTACACCTACGGTATTGCCGTCGTCTTTAAGAGCGTTGTTACCTCCATCCCTTCCAGATATATGGCTTCCACTCTTTCCCAGGCGTGGAGATCTTATATCGAATTCCATGGTGTCGACAGGGTCCGCTACACCCGACAGATCATATATCGGTGCTCCTGCGTCTGAAGTATCGATGCCGGACTTAAGGTTAGCTTCTAACCAACCGCCCCAATTGTTGTACGCATCATCGCATATTCCTTCACCGATTAACCACAAACGATGACCGTTCTCTATGAATGTTCCAAGTTCATCTCTATCTTGTGAGGTAAGTGTGTTTGTGGTCTGACTCCCAGTCATCCATATGACTATATCGTAATTTACCATTGGATAATGACCACCTAAGTAGCGTGGTCCCGAGCCTCCTCCTACAACGGTACGATCATATCGGAATCCAAGGGAATCGAGTGCGTTCGCCATCAGTGAGGCATCGTCTCCGGGTTGACCGTCACCTACCTGGTCATCGTCGACCAGCAGTATGTTCGGTCGTACGATGACCGGTCTTGATGCGTTTATCATTTCGCCATTATATTCTACTTCGATGAATATATTGTGTAAACCAGAATGTTGTATTCGCCAGTTGACAGATACGTCCCTACCACCACCGGATGGGAAACCGATATCCGGAACAGTTTCGTTGTAGAGTTCTGTCCCATCAGGTCCTATATCTCGGAAAGTAACGTCGCCCACCGTTGCGGTACCGCCGGCGTTGAATATAGCTGCTGTAACTTCGAAAACATCTCCGTTAGCCGGGTTTTCCGGCAGGAAGAATATCCTGCTCTCCTGGATTTGTAGTTCCGCCTCTATACCGATATCCGGTGCCTGCCCCATGTTCAAAGCCAAGTATGTTATATCTCCATGGTTAAAGCCGTCAGTGGTGTTGACCGGTATAAGATATGTTCCATTTTCCAGTTCCGGCAATTCAAAAGTATGTGTAAATCTGTTGACTTTAAGCGGTCGATTACCTCTCCTCTCCATCTGTTCCAAGTTTCCGCCGAGTTTCGACAGGTTTATCCAAACCTGCATATTATCCAAGGCCAGTGTATCTTTGTCGATTACATCTGCCCAGAGTGTTACAGTTTCACCGGGGATGGCATAAACACCGAAATCCAGTGGGTAATCTACACCTACATCCCTAACGATAGGTGCTAATTCGTCTTTTGTTTTTAACATCTCTCGGTGTACCCTCTGTTCAGCATCTATGTCATAGATGGTCAATTCAACGGTAGAATTTCTATCCGGAAAAGCTTGTGCTATAGTATGATCCGGTTCGTAAACCAGACGCATGGTTTCACTGACACGCCATCTACCATCTGCGAGGTCGCCGCCTTGATCGTCAGTGAACTCCACGTTAAAAGGTGCATCGTAATCGACTGTTATGTAGATTCGCGTGTTATAATCCGACATAACTACACCACCGTTGTGTGTTATGTTGATGTATGCTGTTTGATTTGATATATTCACATTTGAAGAGAATTTAACGAATATCTGCTCTTGCGGCGGCTCTATAGTTTGAACACCGTAGAAGATACCTGTGAATATGATCACCGTCACCGCTAGTGTCAGGATACTTCCAACGACCTCGGAAACACCACTATCGTTCATCCGTCTTTTCATAGACATCTACTAACCCTCCGCCACCGAGCGGCCTTCTACGATCACGTTGTTGACGTAGAAGCCGCCGTCTACATTTTCATCATCATAGTGTTGATAAGCGGGAGCACTGCATGTGAATACTCTGAATCGTATCTGTATAATATATCCACTGAAATCCGAAAGATCGACCTGTAGCCTGTCCAGGTCTTCAGCCTGTATCCAGTAATTGGTAGCCGCACTGCCCGAGACACCTGATGCTGTACGTACTCCTAAGTTCAAAGGCATCCAGGACCTTCCGCCGTCCATGGTGACTTCCACACGGAAACCGTCCGGAGGTCTGCCATCGGATGTATTGATGTTGAACTTGAAGTCAGCACCTAAAGTGGCTTCTCGGGCGTTGGTCAAGTCTATGGATACTGTTGAAAGTGAATTGTCTATTCCTAGAGCAGAGAAATGTCCTGTTTCGGGATCTGCGTTCCTCCATGCCATCGTTCCATCGACTATTTCCTGCCGCCACTGGTCGTGTTTGTTAGAAGATATGTTTAATTCTCCTCTAGACACCGTTATCCTCACGTCGTCGAAGAACCAACCGACCCCGGTTCCACGTCCGTATTGAGTGTAGTTGAACTTGATACGCACTTCATCCCGGTGGTCCTCCGGCACATATCTCATTATATTTAATCTTACATAGTCCCAACCGAAGCTGCCGCCTCCGGAAACTCCATTCCAAGCGTAGTCCATGGAATTTCCAAGATCATCTTCTCTTGTATAGTTCGAGTCCAGTTCTCCGGAATAAGTACTCTGAGACGGAGTTGCGTATACCCATGTCAACTCTCCGGTAGAATCAATATATCCAACCTGTATGAATCCGCCGTTGCCCGGCTGCATCTTGTATCTGTGCCAGAAGGTCAGTCTGGCTTCTTCGTAGCCGGTGAGGTTGAATGCCGGAGTGACGGCTGTTTTGTTGGAGTTCGGGCCGTAGATGATATCTCTATCTCGTGTGGTGAAGGTCCATGTATCTGATGTGACAGAATTTCCCGTACCGTCATTTACCACTGCATACCATTGATACTCTGTGAAATGTTCTAAACCCGACCATAAAATATCTTCTGTCCTACCTGTTGTTACATTGGTAACATTCCCTATTTCGCTGTTATCAGATGCATCGTAAAACGTGATATTCATCAATCGATCTGCCATATGCTCCGCATAGACACTGAGTAATGGATTCTGAACTATATCTATTGCACCATCTTCAGGGATCGGATCTACCGGTGGTCTGAGAGGTCTAAAAGTGTAAACAATATTATCTATGCGAGAGTTGTATGTTTCGTTGCCCCACC
>JAFDTZ010000167.1 GCA_019594305.1 Thermoplasmata archaeon | reverse complement strand
GCAGCAGACGATTTGTACGAGCTCGCAGAACCTCTGATGACAGGTCAGGTACCCGATGAGGATACCTACTGGGAGATGTTCCAGGATCTGTTAGATAGAGGTGTACACGAGAGCGTCAGGGTATTCATCCATACGAATAAGGACATTATCCCGACCAACAAAGAATCTGTAACAGACGTCGCTACCGACAATGTAGTCGGTTGGTCTCAGGTGTTTTCACCGAGAACAGTAAAAACAGTAGATGGTAACTTCACCGCAGCTCAGTATTCAGCAACCGGTGCGTTGTACATGGATAACTGGAACAATATCGCAGGATTTTCGGATCATTACAGCTTATCACAATCTAGGATCAGTAGGGATTTTGCTACTACAATTAATCCGGTCACGGGCGTGCCCATGGGCATGAGAGCACAATGGACGGATGTGATGAGAGGTTACGAATATGACACCGACGGTAATCTTAACAAAAATTTATCCGTACCTGCTGATGCAGTTAACTACGATGTATTCACGGAAGAATGGTACGAAGTTGGTACTGGAGTTGAAGTGGCAACAGCGGTCGAATATAAGTGGGACTTCGGTACATGGCACTCCGGTCACGATTTCAACATGCAGGATCTCGTAGCTTATTACGCATGGAGCAAACAGATATGCTGGGAAACCGACGCAGGAGACCATTATTACGTAGGTTCATGGGTAGGTAACCAACGATATTACAACAATATACAGGGTATAGTTTTCGACGAAGCTAACGACACGGTTACCGTCTATGGTGATTACACCTTCCCGACGGACCCACAGGTAGGCGGCTATTATATGTGGATGCCTGAAGTACCATGGCAGCAGTATGAAGCCGTATCTCAGTTGATAGGCCTCACGGGTCTTGCACCGGCTCAATCCGAGTTATTGAACGGACAAGCATATCGCTGGTCATCCGGACCGGGAACGAACTACGTACACTGGCTCAGTGCATCACAGGGCGCCGATTTCGATGCTACTCTGGCAAATATGAAAGACGCACAGTTCGTACCTCCTTATCTGCGTGCGGACAGAAACAGTCCTATCCCGTTGACGCCGGGCGACGATTCGATTGATATCGATGCCATGAGAGCTTTCTTCATCGAATACGACCATTTCTGGATAACCCACGGTCCGTTCAAACTGACACTTCACGATCCGGCAAATCTCGCCATCGAGTTCGAGAGATGGACACAGACAGATGGATATCCATGGCCGGAGGATAAATGGAAAGACCTTTTAGTATCTATATCCGTTACATCTCCATCTCAAGACGATGTATATTTTGCGGGGGAAACTTACAACATTACATGGACAACTACTGGTGAAACTACAGATGCATTGATTGACCTAGAATATAGTACAGACGGAGGAGCATCCTGGTCTTACATTGCTGAAGGTATACGAGATAGAGGTATATACGGATGGACAGTACCCGACGAACCAACGAAATCAGCGATGATACGCGGTACGTTGAATATGGGATCAAGCATATGTGGTACTACGGCGTTATTTGACATAGTTGGAACCCCTCCTACATCCCCAAATGCACTTAATGTAGAGCATCATGGTTTCTCTACCACCTTTACTACTATATTCCATGACGATTTGGAAAACGGAGAGTCGGGTTACTTAACAGGACAGACACCAGGTGCTAGTGAATGGTCAATACGTCAACACGATTCTTACATCGGTAACAGTTCTTGGGATTTTGGTGATGGTAACTATATCAAAGGGAATGGGCAGGGATGGCTAAGCTGGTTGATATCGCCAGAAATCAGTCTAAAATACATAGAAGAAGGAACCAATATCCAACTCACATTCTATCAATGGCGTTCTTTTTCTGATCTACTTGATGGAGGCAACTTAAAGATATCCACGACTGGTATCGAAGGGCCATGGGAAATTCTTTATCCCGAAGAGGGTTACGATGGCACTATTACCGATGGTTATGGAAACCCGCTTGGCGGTGAACCTGGTTGGGGATATGAAATCGATTGGGAATCGGTCACGTTCATACTAGACGATTATATAGGAGAAAATATCTACTTAAATTGGAGTGCAGGTACCGAGGATTGGGATGGAGATTACAACCAAGGTTGGCGCATAGATAATATCACAATAGCTACTGAATATCTCTCTGAAGTTGAAAGTCATAATTTAATTACGTGGAACGCCAGCCTCGACGACAATGCGGGTCGAAATTCCGTAGCATATTATAACATATATCGCTCCCAATATTCTCAAGGGCCTTGGAATGAGACCACTTTGATAGACAGTGTTACTGCTGATGGATCAGCGGAATATTCGTACATAGATTACGACAAAGGACTAGCCGATGATGTATGGTGGTGGTACGTTGTTAGAGCGGTAGATATACACGAACAGGAAGATGGAAATGAATATATTATTCAGGAACCAGATGTGATATATCCCACATTTGATGTCACACTAACCGCAGACAGCGATGCCGATGGTTGGAATTTTGTCTCGTTCAACCTCGAATTGAGCGACAACGATTTAGTTAGTATACTGGAAGATCCGACTTATGGTATATCAGGTTCTTATGACCGTGTGATGTACTACGATGCATCGATGGGCGGATGGCAAAGCTATGCATTTGGTAGGGCGGATCACTTCAACAATCTAAATATGTGGGATCATACCATGGGTATCTGGATACGGATGACCGAGAACGCAACACTGACAATTGAGGGGGAAACACCTTCAAGCACAGATATCACACTTTATCCCGGTTGGAACATGGTGGGATATCCTTCTACAACCAACAGAATCGCTTCAGAGATCCTACCAGAAGAGGTTACAAAGATAGGTGTTTTCCAAAAATTAGCCACATATAACGTTGAGTACTTCTATGATCTTTCAACTGTTGTGTTAGTTACAGGACAGGGATATTGGATATACAACGATGCGGAAGAAGCGGTGATATGGAAGGTGGAGTACTAGTTAGAATAAAAACTCTAAAAGAATATTCCCGGATCCCTGCTCTCTCGAAGATGCGATCATCATCACTCCGACAGATCTAATAACAACCCGGCAGCCGGATCCCGCCGCCGAGAGCAGAACCGTATTAAAGAGCGACCAACCAACCGGAACAATGGGGCCCCAGCGACCACTAGATCGTAAAGATCGGATAGAACCACAATTAACTTTATATATGATAATGGCCATTACCATAACCATGGTTATCATCAAGAGAGCCGAAGTGAACGTAGCTCGAAAGGCAGTCGGAGATATGCTTATATACGGAAGAAGAAAGGTCGGCAAGACATTCTTGGTGCAGAATTTTCTATCTCCGGATATATACGTACTTGTTAAGCGAGGCGGCGGATTTTACCTTGAAGGTACCTCTATGGAAAACCTGGATTCCTACGAACAGTTCAAGCAGCTGCTCAGATCTTGGAAGGAAGAGGGAAAAACTGTAGCTATCGATGAATTTCAAAGATTACCGGATGAGTTTCTGGATCACTTGCAGACCTTAAAGGGACATGGAAAACTCATACTTACCGGTTCATCATTTCGCGTGGTAAAGGATGTGGT
>JAFDTZ010000029.1 GCA_019594305.1 Thermoplasmata archaeon | reverse complement strand
AATGAAGACGTGATAGTACGTCTTCCAAAAACTATTTTTACCCTTTTTTATTCGGTACACTATGCGAGTAAAAATAATCTTAGGAAGCAAAAGTGACAAAAAAATAGGCGCGAAGGCAGCCAACGTTTTAAAAGATCTAAAGATAGATTACCATATGACGGTATCTTCCGCACACCGAACTCCGGAACGAACCAAAGGCCTGTGTACAGGGGCAGATGTTTACATCGCTGTCGCAGGACTATCTGCGGCACTACCTGGTGTGATCGCATCACATACAACAAAACCCGTTATAGGTGTACCTGTAAGCGGTAAGCTCAACATGGACTCGATATTATCCATACTACAGATGCCTCCGGGAATACCTGTGGCTACGGTAGGCTTGGACAGGGGAGACAACGCTGCTTTATTGGCAGCCGAGATCCTTGCTATGCAAGACGAAGATCTTTCCCAGAGACTCAAAGAATACCGAGACAATTGGGAAGAAAAAGTCCGGAAGGACGCCGCTAAGATAGAGAACGAATTCGGGGTTGAAAGATAGATGTTCGACCCAAAGAGTTTCATCGAGCAGCAGCAGCAAGAAATAAGTGGTATTCAGGGTCGTGCAGTCGTCGGATGCAGCGGCGGTGTTGACAGCACGGTAGCTGCTATAATAGTGGGGCAAGCCATGGCTGAAAGACTTCTAGCTATCTATGTTGATACAGGATACATGAGAAAGGGAGAAACGGAACAGATAGAAAGTCTATTCATTGAAATGAAGATAAATCACAAGATAGTTAACTGCAGCGACGAATTCTATGAGGCCATGAAAGGTGTTTCCGAACCGGAGGAAAAAAGGAAAATAATCGGGAACAAATTCATAGAGATATTTGAAAGAGAGGCTGAGGAATTCGGGGCGGAATATCTTGTACAGGGTACGATAGCACCGGACTGGATAGAGAGTGGAGACGGTGTTCGTGATACCATAAAATCACACCACAACGTCGGAGGCCTTCCCGAGATCATGAAACTCAAGCTCATCGAACCACTCAGAGACCTTTACAAGGATGAAGTTAGACTTGTAGCTAGAGAGCTGGGATTACCGACGTCCGAACGTCAGCCCTTTCCCGGACCGGGTCTTGCCATCAGGGTGATCGGCGAGGCCACCCACGAGAGGACCGAGATGGTCAGGGAAGCATGTGCCATCGTGGAGGAAGAGATCGACAAGGCTGCAGCCTCCGGTAAGATGGAGTTACCATGGCAGTATTTTGCAGTCCTGTTACCGGTAAGAACCGTGGGTGTTCAAGGTGATAAGAGGGCCTATGGTGACACCATAGCCGTTAGGGCGGTCAGTTCACTGGATGCCATGAGCGCCCGCTTCTCTGAGATACCACTCGAGGTACTTGAAACTATTTCAACTAGAATTACCAACACCATGAAGAACAGGGTCAATCGGGTGGTCTACGACATCACTGACAAACCCCCGGGAACCATAGAATGGGAGTGATAAAGCTTAAATTCTGAGTTAACATCTTCCAGGCCTTGACTCCTGTAATGTTGATAATACTGGCAACCATATTTACGTTCGTGGGTATCGGTCTGGGCATAATCACGGGTTTAATCCCGGGAGTTCATGTTAACACCGTCTCTTTTGTAATAGTTAGTTCACAGGCGGCTATAATCGCATTCTCATTGGGTATATTAGCAAGTTTTTCGCCTTCTACACCCCAGGTTCTTGCGCTGATCTCGGCGCTGATAATGGGTTGTGTTGTTTCGCATACCTTTTTGAATTTCATACCCAGTACTTACCTTGGTGCCCCTGAAGGTGAAACCGCACTCTCCGTACTCCCGGCACACAAGATGGTACTCGAAGGAAAGGGTTACGAGGCTATACTGATAAGTGCCTGGGGAAGTCTCGGTGCCGCAGTCCTTGCCTTAGCTTTGCTTATACCCGCACGACTGGTGATGGGACCTCCGGTCAACTTCTATATTATACTATCTTCCTATATCATTCTCATCTTATTCTCCGTGATCGGAGTTCTTGTTATGCAAGAGGGGAGAAGCCTTTTTGATATCAAACCAAAACTAGTGGCAATCGGTGTATTTTTCTTATCAGGTCTACTCGGATTTATTCTACTCGCCCCAACAGCACTTTACTCGAATACATGGGTACCCATATCCCAGGAGGGTGTGTCACCTGCAACACTCATGTTCTTTCCACTATTCACAGGTCTCTTTGGAATATCAAATCTATTGATAAGTTTGATGGATAATCCCACCATCCCGGACCAGATATTGGAGGACGTGGAGGTGGATCTTGAGAGCAAGAATCAATTTAGGGCTATAGTTTCGGGCACACTCTCCGGTGGCATGGTAGGCTGGCTTCCCGGTATAACCGCCGCTGCAGCCACTGCCGTGACGAGCCTGTTCACTTCTGAAGAAGACGGAGAGGAGGTTCAGGGGCGGGAATACATAATGGCGGTTTCCGCAGTCGATACGAGCTGTGCAATATTCACCCTCCTTGCCCTGTTCATAATAATGCGTGCTCGTAGCGGTGCCATGCAATCGGTATTGCAGTTAAACCATGGGAACATAGACCCTTGGGTAAGTATATCGTTCATGCCCTGGTTGATGGCATTGCTACTTTACTCTGTTATACTCGCATCTGCTGTGGCATTCTGCCTCACACTTTACTTCGGAAAGCTGTTTTCGGGCTTACACAAGAAGGTAAAATATTCGACAATGTCCAAGTCTATCATCATCTTTTTGATAGTGATGATATTTGTTTTTTCGGGCCCTCTGGGCCTTTTTGTCGGGCTGGTAGCAACCTGCATAGGTTTGATACCACCTCTTTACGGTGTAAAAAGAGTGCATCTAATGGGGTGCATAATTTTTC
Organism: Thermoplasmata archaeon; assembly: GCA_019594305.1. Taxonomy (GTDB): domain Archaea; phylum Thermoplasmatota; class Thermoplasmata; order Halarchaeoplasmatales; family Halarchaeoplasmataceae; genus Haladaptatiplasma. The sequence goes on along the minus strand of JAFDTZ010000029.1, from coordinate 16,736 downwards.
CCATAATCCTATTCTTTTTGGGTTGGAACCGTGCAATACTGGTTCTATTTGGTCTCTGAGCCGAGTAATAGGTTTAGAAACATTTATATTACCTGTGTTTCGATATGAAATTTAACATGTCTCTAGAAAAAGGTTGTCGAACAGCGGTTATTACTTGCATGGGCGTAAAGAAAAACGATAAGGTCACTATCTTATCCGATAACGAGAGCGAGAATATCGGCAAGACCCTGAGATCCGTAGCTTTGGAGGTTACACCCCATGTAAGGTTTTTTAATCTCGATCTCTACGGAGAACGACCATTAAAAAGATTCCCTGAGCCCATAAGAAAAGCCGCCACGGATTCTACCGTTACTTTTTGGACCGCCGGATCTATCGGAGGGGAGCTAGAAACGGTAAGGCAACCTTTCATCAAGGCAGCATTGGTCGGTGGGAGACATGGTCATTTGGTCAATATAACCGAAGATGTAGTCAAAGCCGCCCTTGCAGTGGATTACGAGAAGATTAAAGATTTCACTAACAAGCTACACAAACTACTGGTTGATGTTGATACTATCAGAGTAACCAATCCTCAGGGCTCCGATTTTGTGGCAAAATTTTCTAATTCATGGCGATGGGTCCCATCTACTGGTATATGCCATGATATAGGTCATTGGAACAATCTACCCGATGGAGAGGTATATACCGCACCAATGAACATGGAGGGCAAAATTGTTGCCGATGGGAAGATAGGTGATTTTCTTGGCAACAAGTATCACCATTCCGACCTACAAGAAACACCGATACATTACAAGATCGAAAATCAAAAAAGGCCTAAGGTAGTTGAAGTTTATTGTGAAAATGAGGAATTGATGAAAGATGTAAGTGATTACCTTTCACAACACAAATGCTCGTCATATGTGGGCGAGTTCGGATTTGGAACCAACATATTCTTGAAGAAGTTAAGTGATAACACACTACAGGATGAAAAATTCCCAGGTGTACATATCGCCTTCGGAGATCCCCTGGCCGAAGAAACCTATGCGGATTGGGTATGTCCTCAACATCTCGACAACATCCTTACTCGTTGCAACGTTTGGTTGGACGATGACCATCAGATATTGAAAGAAGGGAAATATCTTATATGAAATGTCATATGGGGAAAATAATTAACTAACCTTTGAGATATGCGCGTGATGAAAAGGTCTCATCGTTATGCTTTGTTAACGATACTAATATCCTCATTTGTAATTCGAAGCATCCCTTTCTTCAGATACACCTTCTGGGGAATAGATTACGGCGAGTACGTATACTATACCAATCAATGGATATCCCGGGGATCCGTCTATCTTGGTATCGATGGCTGGGCCCAGGCATACCCCTTCTTCCCAGGTATGTTCGTTCTTGGAGGTTCGACACATCTTATAGGAGTACCACTTTTTACTGCTCTACAGTTACCTACTCTAATAGTATCCACCATAGTTCCTATAGTAATATTTCTTATGACGCACCGTCTAACGGAAGATACCAGGGCCGCTCTTTTATCGGCTATATTTTTAACCGTACTTGCGCCTTTTGTTTACAATTACTCTCAACCTAAACCGGAAACCTTAGGTTTTTTTCTTATGATCTTAATATTGCTACTCTACATGATGCTGACAAATGGAAAGGCTAAGTTACTGCTGCTCATGATACTTATGTCCTTTGCCCTTATAGTAACCCATCATTTTTCATCATACTTTTTAATACTATTCATGCTGGGTGGTCTGTTTTTTTCTGTTGGACTGAGACGCGACATACGTAAGGTTGACCTATCACGAATCGCATTCTTTCTGTTCTTTACAACTTCCACTTTCATCTACTGGTTCTTTTTTGCCCATCCCTTCAGGGAGAATAGGTTGTTGAATGCTCTAGGTATGCCTTCGTACACCATACTCTTCGTACCGTATATCGGTCTTTTAGGAATATTTATTATACGCCATATTATGGCAAGGATGCGTATACGTCCGAGCGTAAATATCCACAATGAAGATTCCACTTTTTTTTATGTGTGTGCCTCAGTTCTCATTTCTTTTATTATCATATTTATCATATATCTATATCGGTATCCAATTCCCGGTAGAGACATAGAGCTCGGTCCCATGGTTTTTTACTACATCCCGCTATCAGTACTGGGCATATTCGTTATATGGGCGAGTAAGATGATTTGGGCATACAAAGATGGTGTACATGTTCTTGGCTGGCTATCTTTCGTTTTGATCTCTTTTATAGTAGGTGTTATCACCGGCTCTTCGTCTCTTCTCCCTATGCGTCAAGTTGCCTTTGTGATGATGCCTACAGCCGTACTTTTTGGCATAGGTTTTGTCCGTTTTTACTCTCTTTCTAACCCCTTCGGAGACAGAAGGAAGTACTTTGTGATATTTGTTATTCTAGGTTTGTTACTTGCCTGGAATCTACCTTTAACATATCCTTCTCAGGATATGACACAGGGCTATATCGAAGGTACCGACTTGGACGAGGTAGAGGGTTCCTATTGGATACGAGGTAATCTTAATAGTAAAGTAGCCGCAGAGCATCGTTTGAGTGCAGCTGCCTTTGCGGTAGGTTACGTCAACCTGACTTGGACCGACGGGTATGACATATACTTTTCAGATGATTACGACAGAGCTCTCTCAGAGGCCCATGAAATGGACGTACGTTACATCATGTGGGATCATAAGACCATCAAAGGCGTAACTACCACCGCCGGAGCCCACCCTCACCCCTTCAACCCCACCCTTCTTTCCTCCTACAGAGATAATTATTTGCTGTACTTAGGGGAGGAAACGGAAGTGTATATAGTTCCATAAGCTAATCCATGGAAAATTTTATCTTGTTCGTGTATGATGTATTCAAAGATATCATGGCGGTCAAAGGTCGTGTCTCATCCGTACTATCATACTTACCCCGGGCGGTTAAAAGCGAGTTTAAAAAAAATCGTAATTCCACCCCTTTCCTTGTGTCGGTATCCTTTACGATAACATTTTTGGCTGCAAGGCTCTGGGTCGTATTACTTGGGGCGACCAGGTCTCCCTCTGATGACACGTTCTATGTCGGCAGAAATCTGATCATCAGCGGATACCACATACACCATATCGCATACGGTATAATACTGATATCCGTAGCCGCATGGCTGTCCATAAACTATTGGAGTCGTAACATCGCCCGGATCAGCTCAATATGTTTCGGTGCAGGACTCGGTTTCATAGTTGACGAGATGGGCTTTATCATAGAGGGTATAGAACCATATCGAGCGGACCGAGAAGTATTTTATCTGGCGGCGTTTCTATTAGGTGTGTTCTTGAGTATCGTTTACTTCCCGTCTTTTTATCGTTCCATAAAGAGAGATATCCGCAGATTTAAGAGGTTGCTTTTTGGGTAGTAAATCCACAATCTAATGCTATCGGACATCCTTGGCAGATCGGCTTGACCTTACAGTGTTTTTTAGCCAGTTTCACAAGTAGTGCGTGGTATTCCTGGTATTTGTGTAAGTCCTCAGGTAAATTTTTGTGGAATATATCTTGGATATATTCGTAACTTCCTTGTATACCGTAACAGCGTTCGAGGATTCGTTTTGTGTAAGCATCGACTACAAATATAGGTATATCCCCGGCGTACAAGGCGATACTATCCGCTGTTTCCGGCCCAATGCCTTTTATCCCTAAAAGACGGGTTCTCAGTTCATCGGCGTCCAAAAAATCTTCCACACTACCCTCCTCAAGGATCTTTCTTGATATCTCTTTCAGTCTTGCACTCTTCTGTCGGTAAAATCCAGTAGATCTAAGGTATCCGTGTAAAATATAGTCATCCGTTTTCAATATTTTTTCCGGTGTCATGATTCTTTCTTTTTTTAACTTCGATATCGCCGTTTCGACGTTCTTCCAATTGACGTTCTGGGTGAGTATAGTGCCTATCATGACCTCAAACTTACTTTCCGCCGGCCACCAGTATTGTGGCCCGAAGTGCTCATATAATCGCTTAAATAATCTTTCTATACCGTTCATATAGTTACCACTGTATGTTCAATACTTCTTGAAAGGTGACGTTATCAGAACCAATACCGGAAATATCTCCAAACGTCCGGCCCACATCTGTATTATCAAAGTTACCTTCTCCCACCACGGCATACCGGCATTAGTCAGTCCCACACTGAGCCCTACGTTACCTTCGGCAGAGGCGACCTCGAACAGTGAGTCCGCAGCGGTTGCACCTCCCGCCATGAACACTAGGGCACCTAATACAAGTACCGCGATGTAAAGAACAGCGTAAATGGCTACATTCATTATCTGTTCGTGAGTGTACAAACTTTTACCAAGTTTTAATAGATGTACTACGGACTTAGGTAGAAGGTAATCTTGTACAAGCCAAAATATAGCATAGAAAAGAATGGCCACCCTTATAAGTTTCAGCGCGGACGCTGTGGAACCATAACCGCCGCCAAATATCATCAGTATGGTAAGTATGAACTTCTGAAAATCCGTCCAAAGAGAAACATCGGCGGTGTTGAAGCCTGTTCCGGTAAGAGCGGTGACGGTCTGAAAGGAGCCGTAACGGAAGGAATCGAAGGTCAGCCCTAAGCTGATGGCAAGGATCACTGTGGCTAGGATCGTTATCATAAATATGGCTCTGACCTCTACATTCCCGAAAAAATGTTTTATGTTTCCCAGTACCAGTTGATGGTGCATTGCGAAAGATATACCTCCTATGAGCATGAATGGGATTATTGCCATCTCTATTAACAATGCATTTGCGTGGCCCTCGATGGCGTAAGTCATTATACTCTGGTTTTGCACCGAAAAACCACCGGTTGCTAAGGCGGTCATTGAGTGGTTAACCGAATCGAAAAAAGGCATCCCGAGTCCGAACAGGATGATAACGAGTATAGCTGTATATCCTGCATATATGGCCCAGATACGTCTCGTGGTCCTAACCACGCTGGGGACCAGGCGGTGGCTGCGGCCTTCGGCCATATATAGGTTACTCGTTATGGAGCCGGTTCGTACTACAAGTACACTTAGGAAAAGTACTATGACACCGACACCACCCACCCATTGTGTAAGTGATCGCCAGAACAGTATAGAACGAGGAAGGTCGACAACCCTGTCTCCATACATGGTCAGGCCGGTGGCAGTGAAACCGGACATGGCCTCGAATACACCTTCCAGGAAGGTTAGACCCCATGCCTCTCCGTAATAGTGTCTGGCCATCCAAAAAGGAATGGCACCTATTAAAGCGAATAAAAGCCATACCAGTGCAGCTAAAGTTATGGCCGCACCCAGATACAGTTCTCCCTTTTCGTACAGTATCAACATACAGGCCCCTAGAGCAAATGAAATTAACGCTGGCGTGACGAAGCATATAACCAAAATATTATCTCCATCTATAACATATGCGGTGAGTGCCGGTATCAATAGAAGTAACGCCATTATTATCAAAAGTATGCCGGTATAGTACAATACCGTGCTGAGTAGACCATATGGTAGATGGTACGTGTGGAATTTTTTATGGAGGGATTCGACCTCTCCCTTCAAGGTATTCCAAACAGTCCACTTAGCCATGGTTTAAACTCCGGTCTTAATATAATAAATGCCAATTTAGATTATACCGAATCGTTTTTTGGGTTCGAACATCTTTTTTACCGATTGAACTGTATTCAGACGTGCCAGTACGGTAACAATATCTCCCGGTCTCAATATAGTCTCCCCGTCAGGTAATAAGGAACGATCGCCCCTCATAATATCTGCAACTATTGTGCCTTTTGGTAGCCCGGCCGAACCTATCTTCTGGTGTGCAACGGGTGATCCGTCGGCAACTGTGAATTCAAGTACCTGTGTCTCTCTACCGCCCACCGTAAGCAGTGTCTTGGTGTCTCCGATATTGTTCTTGATCTGGATGGCACTTACTCGAGTGGTGCTTATTGTGTTCTCGATTCCAAGACTGGTGAACACTCCTTCATTCTTGGGATCGTTAACTCTTCCGATGACTGTACTAACTTTGAATAATTTCTTCGCAAGCTGACATGATATAAGGTTAACATTGTCATCACCGGTGACGGAAACGAAAACATCCGCCTTGTTAACACCGGCGTCCTTGAGAGAATCTAGACCAGTTCCGTCACCCTGGATGATTAACGCATCGAACTGTTTTGCCAGATTTTCGGCCAATTCTTCATCACTTTCCATAAGTACGACATCGTGACCTTCGGGTAACAATAACCTCGTGAGGTCTGTCCCCACACGTCCGCCGCCAACTATTACAACATACATTCAAGCACCGACTGAGACAAAGGAGTGTCAGTATTTTAGGTTTTTGTACTATTTCGTGTACTTGCCACGTACGACGGCAACCGTGCATCTGGCATGCTTGATCACCTTGTCCGTGGTACTTCCCACGAATAGTTTTGTCCAACCGGACGCACCGTGACTGCTTATGTATATCACGTCGTTTTCTCCGCCTGCCTTGATTATCTCTTGAAAAGGTTTACCCATAACAATTTTAGGCTCAACCTCTGCGCCCCATTTTTTTCCACGTTCCAAAACGTTCTCGAGAGCTTCCTTACCAGCCTTCTTCAAACCCGCTTTGACAGAAGTTTTAACGCTTTCGTGATGGTGTCCTTCGTACTCTGAAATATCTACAACGTATAGTGCGACCGCCTTTACTCCCAGAGTTTTAGCCATCCAGAGACCTTCCTCCACACCTCTCTTTGCGCAATCCGAACCGTCTGTGGGAATGATCACTTTTTCATACATGATAATACAACGGCACTGAGATATAAAAAACCTTGTAACACCAATACATATTTAAGGATGCCATTTATTTGTTTCAACCATGCCTAAAGATGATTATGATTACGACGAATTATTACAGAGGGCTAGGAAGGACCTACCGGACGAAATAGCCTCACACGAAAGGTTCCAAATACCCGATGTTAAATCTTTCCAGGAGGGGAATACGACCATAGTTACCAATTTTACCGAGATATCAGACCTGATCGCCCGTGAACCCGATGATATCTTAAAGTACCTATTACGGGAGTTGGGAACCGCCGGAGAGAGGGATGAAGGCCGGATACTGTTAAAAGGAAGGATAGGCAGCCGTAAAATTCAGGAAAAATTCGAAGATTACATAGGAAAATATGTGCTCTGTTCCGAGTGTGACAAACCCGATACGAGGCTGGTCAAAGAGGGCAGAATAACGCTCTTAAAGTGTGATGCATGCGGAGCACACAGGCCCATACGGGGGAGGAAAAAGAGGACCAGACTACCGCCCACCGACGATATCGAACACGGCGGCACATACGATCTCCTCATACAAGATATAGGAAGAGAAGGTGACGGCATGGCGAGAGTAGGAAGCTTCACCATTTATGTGCCAGGTACAACAAAAGGAGATAGGGTCAAAGTACGTATCGATCATGTAAAGGGTACCCTTGCATTCGGAACAGTTGTAGGTAAGGTATCGAAGTGAACAGAAAATACGTTCCTGTGGTGGCCGTTGCGTGCCTCTTGATTATCACCCACATGGTGGCACTATCCGTAGTGGGGCTATACCCAAGGGAATACCGTGCCTTTGGCGATGATACAGACAACCCCATCAATCCGCTGATATATGTTGTCTTCATCATTCTCTTCACCGGATTCATGTTACTTGTGATGAAGCACACAAAAGGTAATTTCATACACTATGCCTTACTGGCGGTTGTAGGTTTAACCCTTTTCTATGTGTTCTACCCCGTACTATTCCATCTGACTAAGATCAATGATATATCATTTTACCTGGCCATCGTATTCGCTTTAATCCTTACATACACCCTCTATAAGTATCCCGAATGGTACGTAGTTGACGGTATCGGTATCGTCATGGGTGCGGGCATAGCCGCCATCCTTGGCTTCAGCCTAGGTATACTTCCCGTACTCGTTCTTCTCATTGTGCTGGCGGTTTACGATGCCATATCCGTATACAAGACGAAACACATGATCTCTCTAGCAGACGGGGTGATGAAGTTAAAACTACCTGTGCTACTGGTCATCCCGCATAAACTTAATTACAAATTTTTCAAGGAAGAAGGATTGATACAGCAGATAGAGCGCAAGAAAAAGAGGGAAGCTATGTTCATCGGTCTTGGGGACCTGATAATTCCCGGTATCCTGCCGGTATCTGCGAGTATCTACCTTCCAAGGATAATGGTTGGTGGCTTGTACGCTCCCTATGTAGTTGCTATGGGGGCCATTTTGGGTGCAGTGATCGGTCTTCTCGTTCTGATGAGATACGTTATGAAAGGTAATCCTCAGGCAGGTCTTCCCCTATTGAACTCAGGTGTAATCTTAGGCTACGCGATAACCTATTTTGTAATGTATCGTGACCTCACCTTCGGCATAGCCTATCCGTGGTAGCCACCCGATACAAAAGAATATATACTGTTTGTCACCGTATAATACTCAATATGTCAGAAAAGGAGAAGGTTGCCCTTCGTTACGACAGATGGACCCGATTCTACGATCTGATAGATAATTTCCCTTTGATATCACGGCCTCAGAGAGGTTGGAAGGAGGCCGCAGTCTATGCTCTGGAACTACAGGGACACGAAAGGGTGCTTGACATAGGCACGGGCAGCGGGCAGATACTCACATGGATAGCCCCGTGCTTAACTGACGGAATGGTTATCGGTACGGATATCAGTCATGGCATGGTGAAAATCGCCCGTGAAAGGATAGAAAGAAAAGGTTTAAAAGAACGTACACATGCAGTTTACGACGATATAGAACATTCCTCCTTTCCCGACGACCATTTCGACAGGATAATCGCTACATTTACATTCACTACTATCCCTGATCCTATAAAGGCTGCAAAGGAGTGTGCAAGACTCCTGAAACCGGATGGTAGTATGATAATTCTTGATACGGGAAAACCCAGGGGAAAGTATGCGTGGCCTCTCTTCGTTCCAATGATGCTATCGGCCAAATTATTTGGACGTACTCATATGGATAGGGACATCCGCGAGTTACTGGAGAAAAGATTTGAAGTCAACACCTGTGCAAACAATTTTTTGGGTATGGTGTATCTGTTAAAATGCACATCTTTATGACCAATATATTTAAGTAGTTCATTCATAAATCAGGGTGAACTATGGAGTTCGAAGTGCTGGAGAAGACGAAGAACAGCTTGACCATAAAGGTCATCAATGACGATCCTAGTGTAATGTACCCCATGGTAGAACAATTGCTCTCCGAGAAGAACGTGACGGATGTTAACTATTCGGTAGAACATCCGGATATAGATGACCCTATACTGATTATCACGGCAAAGAAAGGAAAAGATCCCAGAGATATCTTGATAAGCGTTGCCAGGGATATCCAAGGAGAGTTCCATAATCTCTACCAAGATTTATTCGAAACCGAAAGTGAAGATTGACGGAGACAAAGAGATGGAGTCGCTGGTGGGAATCGAGCTTTATTACACTAAAGAACCAGGTGTAGGAGGTAGGCTGAAAAAATATCCTGAAGACTTTGTCGTTGACGAGATAATCGACCTGCCGGAAATTGATGAAGATGGAGACCATACTATAGCGAAGATATGGTCTTCGAACTGGGAAACAAATCGGCTGATGGAAGCCCTTGCAAGGGAGTTGAATATATCCAGAGATCACATCGGTTTCGCCGGTACCAAAGACAAAAGGGCGTTGACCACCCAATGGATGTCCTTTAAAGTGGACAAAGAAAAATTCGGGCAGGTATTTTTAAGGAATGTGGAGATAACGGATATGTTCACCTCCCGAAACCCTCTCTACATAGGCGCCCACGTAGGAAACACTTTCGACATAATGATCCGGGACATGGATATCGATAACGAGGAAGCCCTGGAAAGAGCAGAAAAAATCAGAAGAGAGATAAAGTCAGCCGGCGGCTTTCCCAACTGGTTCGGTGTGCAGAGATTTGGAACGATACGTCCTATAACCCATGAAGTCGGGCGGAAGCTCATAACCGGTGATTATGAGGGTGCGGTCAAACTTTACACAGCTAAACCTATGGAAGGGGAGGGAGATGAGTGTTATAGGGCTAGGAAATTCCTGGATGAGACAAGGGACTACAAGAAGGCTTTAGGGATATTTCCAAATATTCTCACATTCGAGAGGAGGATCATAGCTCATCTCGCCGCTAAACCAGACGACTACGTAGGCGCATTAAGAACATTACCTGCCAATTTGCTTAAAATGTTCATCCATGCATTCCAATCCTATCTTTTCAACCGTATGGTGAGCCTTCGGGCCAAGAGGGGCTATCCCCTGAACGATGCTATGCCCGGCGATGTGCTGCTACCTGCGGACAAGAACGGTCTACCGAACGTAGATACGCCGGTGGAGATAAACGAGAGAAACTTGGATAAGGCATCCACCATGGTGAAGAGCGGAAAGGCCTATGTAAGTGCGCCCCTCTACGGGTTCAACTCCAGATTATCAGGTGGAGAACAGGGTGACATAGAGCGATATGTGATCGAAGAAGAAGGATTTGAAAAGAAAGATTTTGTGATACCCGAGATACGTGAGTTATCATCCAAAGGTATTCGTAGGGCTATTTTTGCACCGGTATCTGATTTGCGTTGCAGTCAGGAGGCCGGCGGACTCAGGTCGTCCTTCAGTTTGCACAAGGGCACCTACGCTACTACGTTATTGAGGGAGTTTATGAAACTGCCTGACCACGAGTCACATATGTACAGTTAGAACATATCCTTTATCTTCAGCATATCCAGGAAGGAAGCATCCACTTTAATACGTTTCCTGGCATAGGCCTCCATCACCCCTATTTTCCCTTCTATAAGTGCCTTCATTGTAACAGTGTCCGTGTCTATGGTTATCTCAGATTTACTGAGAGCGCCTTCCTTTATATCCCCTACTTCACCTTTAGATATGGTAAAATGATAGTTTCCATCGTCTTCGAATCGTATGGATATCTTTCTTTCGAAATCTTTGAGCTTCTCAGTTATTCTCTCATCTTCTTCAGCCTTTTCACGGTATTTGTTTAATACATCATCAAGCATGTTTTTAACTTCCGCTTTGTCTGCCATGTTGTTCAACTCTGATTCGTTAAAGAGACCATCCCTAAATACTTTTTCAGAAATCATCCAACGTTACTTTCTTTGAATTGTCTACTATCCTTTCGGCGGTTTTCCACGAGCGTCTTGTGTGGGGTGGTAAATCACCATGATCATCCACCCATTTCTTCAAAAAGTCGATGGTTCTCTGGTCTGACGGGTAGCCGCTTCCAAAATCCACCCCTAGTTCATCCGCGATTTTACTTACCTCTTCGTCTCTCTTCACCTTTGCACATATCGACGCGGCGGAGACAACAGGATATATATCGTCGGCACGATGTTTAGCGATTATATTCACCTCCTTTTCGGTCCTGCGCTTTATGGTTTCTCCAAAGCCTTTCTCGTCGGTAGATACAGCGTCAACGTACACTGTGCATCCATCCGTCGCCATCTCGTCTATGATGGCGGCAAATAAATCCTCTTCCAATTGATTCAATGTCATCTGGGTTCGAAGGACATCTATGTCCTCGGCTGACACCACCTTGATAACGCAATGGGCCATCTCGTGTATTTTTTTTGCTAATTCCTCTCGTTTAGTAGCAGTATGTCTCTTGGAATCTTTGACCGCCAATTCTATCAAATCTTTGTCTGATTCCATACATACACCTGCGACAACCATAGGACCTATCACCGGGCCTCGCCCTGCCTCGTCAATGCCACATAACATGGCATCGAAAAATAGTATGATAAATAAAAGTCTTTCCTTTATAATTCATGAATGCAACCTCGTATTCCATATCCCTTGTGCCCGACGAACGGAGATATCGTTGATACAAAAGGCATTACTAAAGCTCTCCCGGTCTTCAAATCGATAAACATACAAATACAACGGTTTCTATTAGGATCCATGAAGATGGAGCCCAACCATTGGAAAGTAATAAATGTCTTGGAAAGTAAGAAAAATACGGTTTTCAGGATTCAGTATGAAGGAAAGTACTACATTGCAAAAAAATATGCTCAGGAATTTGCCGAAGGTCTTAACAGGGAACATATGCTATTAAAGGAATGTAAAAAAAAGGGTCTTTTTGTGCCTGAAGTTGTAGATGTTAAAGAAAATATGCTGATCCTTGAATACATCCCGGGTGTCGACTGCAAGAAATTGTTCGATACAGATAAAAAGGAGGCAAAGACATTCCTATCGGGTATCGCCGAATGGTTATCCGAATTCCATTCGTCCTTTGGTTTAAGAAAACGCAGAGGTGACTGCATACTATCTAATTTTATCTTGTTCGATGCTGTTATCTACGGTATAGATTTTGAAGAGTCTGCGGATGAACACTACCTGAGAGATGTCGCCGATATGTGCACATCAGTATTGAGAATGGAACCCTCTTTCACCCGGGAGAGCTTTAATTATGTTGACCACTTCATAGGCGAATATTTTAACTCAAGGAGCGGAGATAGAACGGATTTGACTGCAAATGTGGTCGAGTCTCTTCTTCATTATTCCGAGTATGGTTCTCAAGGGGAGAAGATGAAAAAATGGGCTGCCAGGATCAAAGAAATTGGCTTAGATAATATACTTCGAAGCTAAATATCAACAAGGATAAGGTCAAAGCCAAATCCCATAAAGTAAATCTCACAGGGCGTAAAAAAGTTTTATTGCGATACATCCCGAAGCCCCTTCCCTCCATAGAGGAAGCTAATGTGTTCACCTTCGACATAGCTGAAAACAAAAGAGGCATAGTAGTGTATCTAACCGAACCGATAAATCCCTTTAGATCATTGTCTAGTTTCAAGCCTCTTATCTTCTGTGCCTGTTGTACGTTGGACAACTCAAACTGAAATATAGGCACGAATCTCATTGCCAGTATGAGGAGAAAACTGAATCTGTAAGGTACACCTATATCGGTGAGCCCCGAGGAGAGATCTCTCGGTTCAGTGGTACCAACGAATATCCAGGACATGGTGATCAGCGAGAAGAACCTGCCGGAGATGATAAAACCTCGGATTATGCTTCCCAAGGTTACCTCGAAGAGACGTAGATCTGCGATGGGGTCACCTTCGGGAACGAATATCACCTGTGCTAGGAAGATCGCAAGTACCAGTGCAAGTATGCTCTTTCCGAATCGCCCTTTGATACCGTAGATGAGTTTGATGGATATAAGGATCAATACGAAACATAGTAATATCAGAGCGGAATCAACTAGAAATACCGTTACCGCACCGATTATTAAGGCGAAAAGTTTTACCACGGGATTTATGCCTTCCATACCTTTTCACCTTCTATGTCTTTTAACCTTTGAGGTTCCTCGTCATAAACAATGGATCCTTTACTCAACACCAAGGCTCTAGTACAGAATTTTTTAGCGAAATCAAGGCTGTGTGTGACGATTATGAGGGTTTTTCCACTAAGCCAGAATCTATTCATTATGTCCGCCATCAAAAGAGCGTTCTTGTGATCCTGGCCTGAAAAAGGCTCGTCTATGATGATTATTTCGGGTCCGTGCAGAGACGAAGAATATATGTTCAACCTCCTTTTCTGGCCGAAACTCAGATTGTGAGGATGTGTATCTTCATTTATTCCCTTTTCCTTTGTGATATCTTTGAGTCTTCTAATAGCTGTCTTGGCGCCTTTACCAAAGTTTTTCGGGCCGAACATCATCTCGGTTTTTACCGTATTCTCAAAAATCTGGTGGTTCGGATTTTGAAAAACATATCCTATATATTTACCGAGTTTCCAAGGTGGAATTTCTTTGTAAGAGTTCATGTTTTTATTGAATACTTTGATATTTCCCTCCTGTACTTCCAGAAGTCCCGAGATATGTTTTATGAGCGTGGTTTTTCCAGAGCCGTTCCTTCCCATAAGTGCGATTATTTCTCCTTTATATATTTCTATGTTTATACCATCTAATATATTTTTATCATCGACGGTATAGTTTAGTTTCTCAATTTTTAAAACCGAACAGCTTTGTTTTATTTCTCTCTTATATTTGGGATAGAAATAAACTGAAAATTCTCTTCTTTCTTTCCGTCCTAATCTTTGAAACTTTTCGATGTCCTCTTTTAGTTTCCCATTCTGTAACCTAAGCACACGGTCCACATGATCTACCAACCCGCCTATTCTATGTTCAGCAAGTATCAGCGTTAGCTCCTTGCTTTTTCTACGTACGTTTTTGATGGCTTTCAGTACTTCTTCCATTGAAACAGGATCAAGGTTCGAAGTCGGTTCGTCGAGGATCAACACGCGAGGGTTCAATACCAACATAGACGCGATAGCGACCTTCTGTTTTTCACCGCCGGACAATGTATGCAATTTCCGATGTCTAAGCTCACTACAGTTGAGGTCCTTCAAGGTGGTTTCGATCCTCTTGTTTATCTTCCTTCTGGAAACACGTCGGTTCTCCAGCCCAAAGGCGATTTCATCTTCAACGCACTCGGTACAAAACTGAGATTCCGGATCTTGGTGTACCATGCTTATATGTCTAGCTAGTTGAAGTGTATTCAGATCTTTTTTTGTGTTTACAATAATGGTACCGTTAACTTCAGCAGGTATGATATTCGGTATGAATCCGCAAAGGCAGTTCATCAATGTGGATTTGCCCGAAGCACTATCTCCTGCAAGCCAGACGAATTCTCCCTTGTCTATTGAGAAGGAGATATCTTTGATAGAATATTGTTCTCTGCTGGGATATTTTACATCTAATCCTCGTACCTCGACTACGGCCACCCCATCATTCGATTCGGATCTCATTTACATCCTTTACCCAATAGGCACCGTCGTATCTATCCGCTACAATCATGTACTGACCCTCTTCTCGGGATAAGATCACACTGTGGTCGTTCATTATACTGGTAAAGTTGAAAACAGCGGAGTACCCGTCTGTAGAAACTATTACTATCCTGCTTGTCCCTTCCATAGGTTCCGAGTGTTGGATTATTACATTTAACGGTATACCCGTGTAATTTTTTTCGGGTACATATGTTACAGAACCTCTCAACTCTGCCGAGACCACCGTTTCGTGTTCTTCGAAATTATTGTAAACGAAAGTATATTCGTTGTTTACATCGCCGGTAACGTGTATCTCCTCCGCACCCGGAGGAACGTACACATTGTTGAAATAATAAACACCACCCACGGTGAAAGCTGTTAAAAATATCACGGTTACGGCAACGCTGGCATACTTTATGTAGGCTGGTTTTTCATCCTTTGTTTTTACGGTTCGATGGATCAATCCCCCTTGTTCAAGAGAATCCATCATCTGGAGGGTTACGTAGCCCCCGAAGATTATACCGGAGCCGAAGGCCAGCATACTCAGCATGAGGATGAGGGTGATGGGTACACCTGAAAAGAAGAACGCCTGAAAGACGAAGACGTTGGACGCCGCGGAGATACCCCCGGCCATGGAGTATGGTATCAGGCCTCGGCCCTCTTTGGTACTGTCCTTGAACAGCACTACATCTACCAGTAATCCCTGAATAAGGGATACCACGACTATGACCACGCCGTGGGTACCTCCTAAAAATAACTCCACCATCCCTTTCAGAAGACCGGTTGTCGTTCCCACGCCTTTCTTTCTTGTTATACCTACGGCAAGAATTATCCATATCACATGAAGTCCGGCCATGAACTGCCCGGCACCGAAGGGTACTCCCACCATACGGTTGATCAGGTTTCCAAGGTAACCTATGTAAGTGGATAACCCTCCTCCTAGAGCGGAGAGCAGAGCGATGGTGACCAGGTCCTTTGTTGAAAAATGATATTTACCGTTCACCTTCCACCACCGTTAAGGTCTTCACATACTTAACCCATCTAGCACCGGCGGATTCATACAGGTTCCATCCCTGCCCTTCATAGGACGTATTCTCACAGTTCTCATTGTCGTAGTACCCGTCGTCGGGCATGAAGACCAGTCTTGGTCCGTCGCTCCACCCATCTATGGTCTGGTTGTTATAAGTAAGGGCCAGTATGAACTCTCCCTGCTCCGATAGGAAGTAATCGTCTGGATATACATTCAGATACCCGAAGTTTTGGCTGTGACCGTCTATGGAACTAACGATCAGTGTATCTTTTTCATCCATCCCGCCTACCTTTTCGAGTACGGTGCTTATTTTGACTCCCCAGTAATAGGCCTCTCCCCTCTGATTACCGAACTGATTTTCGAAGGACGATATACCTGAAACGCCTTCCTGTTCCATCAACTGCAGCAGCCTCTCGTAGGTGATGGGTACCTTCTCATCTCCTCTCTCCACGATGATCTCGAATATATTCTGTTCAGGTGTATCTATTGGTACCTTTTCAAATGTGAGTCCGGTGCCGTCAGCGGTCACATGTGTATGATGATGTACTCCGTCCACCAGCGATCCTCCACCGCCACCGGTTATCAAACGATGGGTATCGTGTGAAACGTCCTCATGATAAGCGTGTATATGGCCAGACATGAACACATCTATGTTACCCTGGGAGATGTACCGCTCCAGCATCTCGTTGGATCCTTCATCCAATGTATGACCTCCTCCGAAGGGGTCGTAGTACGGGGCGTGGGTGACGATCACGTTCTGCTTGTCCTCTAACACCTGTGTGTCGATCCAGTCTATCCGGTCTTCAGTCTACGAAAGCTCTGATGTATCCAGAAATATGAAGTTGTAGTCCGAGTAAACGAACGAATACTCTGTAGGTGCAAGGACTGTTT
>JAFDTZ010000149.1 GCA_019594305.1 Thermoplasmata archaeon | reverse complement strand
AATTTTGTGCGTGAAGTTGACGATAACACCAGGTGCATATACCTGGAGACCATACCCAACCCCAGGAACTCCGTTGCGGATTTCCAGGCCATCTCCGAGATAGCCCACGATAATGAAATACCGTTGATGGTTGACAGTACGGTGACAACACCCTATCTATTCGATGCCTTCCGACACGGTGTTGACATCGTCGTCTATTCACTTACCAAGTTCATGGCCGGCCATGGTAACTCCCTGGGCGGAGCTATCGTCGAGTCCGGCAATTTTAACTGGGATAACGGTAAATTCCCTGAGATAACAGAGGGCGACCCGTCCTATCACGGAATCTCCTACTGGGAACGGTTCGGCAAGACAGCTTACGTAACCAAGGCAAGGGCACAGTACCTGAGAGACCTCGGCCCGTGTATCTCACCCTTTAACTCTTTCCTGATAATGCAGGGTATGGAGACCCTGACATTGCGCATGGAAAGGCAGTGCGATAACGCCTTGAAGGTGAGCCGCTGGCTGGAAGAACAGCCGCAGATATCGTGGGTCAACTATCCCGGGCTGGAGAGTCATCCGGAGCACGAACTGGCGAAGAAGTATTTCAAGACCGGCGGTGCAATACTATCCTTCGGTGTCGAGGGCGGTTTTAGCGAAGGGAAAAAATTGATCAACTCGGTAAAGATGATCTCCCATCTGGCCAACATAGGCGACGCCCGCACGTTGATAATACATCCTGCATCCACAACCCACAGACAGCTGAGCGGGGATGACAGAGAAAGAGCCGGTGTCACCGACGACCTTATACGGATGTCGGTGGGGTTGGAGCATATCGACGATATAATAGATGACCTGAAGGGAGGTTTGTGTACGATAAGATGAAACGGTGGTTATTTTCCCATGAGTGTCAGCGATAAGTACGATGGACCGGACTCAAAGAGTTCCGTAGGGTGGGTAAAGCCGGATAATGTGAGGTTAGCTACTGAAGAAAACCCTCTAGAATTGGAGTGTGGTGAGGAACTGTCTCCGGTGGATGTGGAGTACGAGTGCTACGGGGAGTTGAACAAAAGGAAAGACAACGTCATCCTTATATGCCACGCCCTCACAGGAGACGCACACGCAGCCGGCTGGGACCCGGATGCAGACAAAAGGCCCTGGAGGCAGGACAGACCAGGATGGTGGGACGGTATGATCGGCCCGGGTAAACCCTACGATACCGACAAATTCTTCGTGGTGTGTTCCAACGTGTTGGGCAGCTGTTACGGTACCACGGGGCCCAGGAATATCGACCCGACCACCGGAGAGCCCTATGGGATGGATTTTCCCGTTGTCACCATGGGTGATTGGGTAAGGCTCGAAAGAAGGCTTGTGGATCATCTGGGGATCTCATCCTTGCACACCGTTAGCGGCGGTTCCGTGGGGGGTGCCCAGGCAATGGAATGGGCTCTTGCATATCCCGAGATGGTTGGTAACGTGCATATAATCGGGGCTTCCGACAAGTTAAGTGCACAGGGATTGGCCTTCAACGCGGTGGGTAGGTACGCTATCATGTCCGACCCCAAGTTCAACCGTGGTAATTACTACGGTAACGAGCAACCCCTGGACGGTTTATCGGTGGCCAGAAGGCTTGCCCATATAACATACCTATCTGACAAGGCGATGGAGAGAAAGTTCGGTAGGGTGTTGAAGAACGGCGAAAGACCCCGCTACGAGATCGTACCCGAGTTCGAGGTGGAAAGTTACCTCGACCATCAGGGTGATAAGTTCGTACGTAGGTTCGATGCCAACAGCTACATTTACATAACCAAGGCCATGGACTACTACGATGCGTCCGCCCGGGGTAATGGTAACATACAAAAAGCCTTTGAAAGTTGCAATTGCAGATTCTTGCTGGTTTCGTTCACCAGCGACTGGCTATACACGCCCTATCAGATGAAGAGACTGGCAAAGGCACTGGTAACCGCCGATAAGATGGTTTCTTACGTTAACATACCGTCGGATGCGGGGCATGATTCCTTCCTCACCGAGATAGACAATATGGGTGCGGTGGCGGACGCACATATGGAAGCGGACGGTGGTGATCGTGACTGAGCGGTGGGATCACGAGGTGATATTCGAGTTCATACCCAAGGGCAGCAAGGTCCTAGACCTGGGATGCGGGACCGGCTCTCTACTGAAAACACTTGTGCAAGGTAAGGAAGTTGTAGGATACGGCGTGGACAAGGATTGGAAGAACGTAAGGGACACAGTATCTAGGGGGCTTTCATCGTTAAACATGGATATCGACGAGGATCTTGAGGATATACCGGAAGATTCCTTCGATTACGTTATACTTGAAAGGACACTTCAGGAGGTAAGACGTCCCGGGGAAGCCCTGAAGCAGTCCCTGAGGATAGGCAGGTACGCTATCGTTAGCTACCCCAACATCTCGTACTGGAGGATCGCCCAGTCACTGGTGGCCCAGGGCAGGATGCCCGTCAACGTGGCAACGCCTTACTCGTGGCACGAGGGGAAGACCGTACACATGATATCCATCCACGATTTCCTCGACTGGACGGCGGATAACAACGTTGAAATAATCGACGGTTACTGCCTGGTGGAGGGCTCGACGGAGAAGTACAATACGATGCACGGAACCACCGCGAGCGAGGCACTTTTTGTACTATCTGAGAGGGAATGAAATCGGAATAAATATACTGGACACACAACCCAACGGACACGGCTATAATCTGGACAGTGAACTACTGAACGGCTTTTACCTTTGTCGAATTAGGAAGAAGCTCCACATGCGTCGCACTATCGAGAGCGGAGATAGTTTGGCGATCTACAGTTTTACATGCCGATGCCGGCGTATGTAACAAAGACTAGAAATCTATGGGCCAGGCGACCTCGTAGTCGGCTCCGTTATAGACCAAGTACCCTTCTCCGGGTTGGAACAGGAAGGTATCTACATCCTCTGTGTATGCAAGGTTGTACTCCTCGGCCGTATCGAAGTATCCTATCTTTGTTACTTCTGTAGGTAGGTCATTGTTTCCTTCGACCGAACAGGGATAGCCTACCATGTTCCATCCCGGATACAGGATTATCTCCCTTTCGGGCAGAGCGACACCTTCGATGGTGAGTATGTTTTCCTGGTTCATCAATATCCAGAAGCCCATGGTGTAATCAATCTCTGTCAATGTGTTGAAATGATCCGCTCTGCCTGGAACATAGGTCTTCCACTGGTCCTCCGAGGCATGGTAGTACATGAGCCGATCATAGCTTCCCGAGATACCGTAGCTCGGGTGTTCCAGTATGTCAGCCATGGACATATTCAGTATGGATGTATCGAGCATTGTGGACACGAAGTTCCATCCTGCGTTGAGGGGGATGTCCTGGGTCTCCGTCAGTACAGTAAGCGTAGTAGCCGCTTGTATATCGGGAGAAGCAACGACATATGCCACAATTCCAGAGGTGGATAGGTCGTAATTGGTGGGTGTGTTGTCTTTGACTAAAGGCACCATGATATCAAGTTCGAAGAAACCCGAGCCGTCGGTAGTGACCGTCCATTCTCCCTCACCCATGATCAGGTCGTCGATGAACAGGTTCAGCTCTGAATTCGGGTGGTTGGGGAAGGTACCGGAAACCGTAACATAGTCACAAACATAGGCTGTATCTGGTTCCACCGAGAGGCTGGTCTGAATGGGGTTTAGCAGATATCCGTCCAATTGTCTGAACCACTCCAGGGTATCTCCATCGCCCATCTCCATGTATGCGTCCTCTTGAACACTGTAGTCCACTTCAGGTGCGTACCACTGATCGACATATCCTGTTGAATCTACGGATTCGCCGTGATTGTCTATGTAGAAGGTGGAAAAGGTACCGGCCGGTGTGCTTATATCGACCATCTCTGAGGCGAGGTTGTTGACTTGGTCGAATTCTCCTTCACTGTAGAAATAGTCCTCATCGCTACCTATCATACCGGCGTCGTAGGCATAGTAACCGTCCATTATCATGGTCGTGTTGCCCCAAAATTCGTTACCCGGTGCGAGTGGAAAATCATAATCTTCCACGAGAGGGCTATAGTTACGTGTGAAATCTAACCATACATCCACATCTATCCATCCTCCGGCAACTCCGTAGAAATATCGTTCCTGCCTATCCTCGACGACCCCTAGATCACTCACCTTTCGGACCAGGTATCCGTCGATCGTTCCGCCGTTTACATTCAAATCGTATCCCTCGAAATTTCCCGCACCATCAACGATCTCTCCTTCCAAGGTGAGATTGTAGCACATGTGTATGTTGCCTTCGAACTCCACGAACTCTATCGCCGATACCGTGTAGGTGAATTCCTCCTCAAGGTATAGCCAATCTTCCGTGGAGTTGTACCACATGTCCTGCTGGTAGCTCCAGTAACTGCCGATGGCCCATGTAGGTACGTCTGCATAGTCTTGCATAGGCTCGTT
>JAFDTZ010000080.1 GCA_019594305.1 Thermoplasmata archaeon | reverse complement strand
TCCTTGGCTTGGCTGGGAGATGAAAGCAACGACACAGTCCAAACGGGAAAATACAAATACTATATAATACTATATTTAGCCAATGCCTGACCTGGAGCATATATGCAAACCAGGTCGATGTGACCGGGCTATCTGTCTTCACGACAGGTAATCTGCGACAAACAGCCGACGGTAAAACGGTAGTTTCCCTAACAGGGTTCAGAGGACTCGCAGGAACCTCGTAAGTTCCGGCCGCTTCCGTAAGGAACGTAAAATAGTCAATCAATGGAAGCCCACTGCTTTGGCTGGTGGAGGAGGTCACTCTTACTTACCATATTGAACATCACCCATCATACCACTGCAATAGTCCTTCTATTCTTAGCCTTCTTCTTCGGACAGATGGGGCCCCCGATATTTTTTACTTTGATACAGGATAAGGTATCTCAAGATAAACTAGGGGCCGCTACAGGTGTGATGAACGGCGTTTGCAACGGCTTCGGGATTGCAGGGCCATTGCTTGTAGGGTTCATAGTCGCAGTTACTACCTCATACAATAAGAGGCTGTTCGCATTGGTGATACTTGCCCTTTTAGGCGCCTGGCTCTTCAGATATTTCCCGGAAAATTAGGTTGACGATCGTTAGACACGGGGTGTCGCCATGTAACACCACCGGAGTGGTATGATCTGAAGATACACCGCTATCATCAAAGGGATAGAACAGTGAAACAAAACTGCAAATATCTTAATGTCCGCAAACACATCACACCTTGAATGAGATACCCAGTCGGAAAATTATAATAACTACCTCTGAAGTTCGGGGTTGGAAATACAGATGTGGATTAACTGGTTTGGATTTCTGTTAGCGATAACGGTCGTACTGGTGGGTTCTAGGTATCACCTTACTCTGGCCCTTCTATTCGGTGCGATAATACTGGGATTATTCACCCTGACACCCGGGGAGTTATTAACACAATTTTATAATACTTTGACCGCACCTAACACCATGATACTGATCTTGGCCTTGGGCATAATACCTATCATAGGCGGCATCCTACAGGTGAGTGGAAAGTTAAATGATATAATAAATAACCTCAGAGTTGGCAAACGGGCATTCCTTGGTGCAAGCCCGGCTCTACTCGGTCTCTTACCTATACCCGGAGGTGCTCTATTCTCAGCACCGCTAATAGACAAGGCGGGCGAAGGTTTGGACGGTAATCTTAAAACCGGGATAAATGTATGGTTCCGACACATTCTATACTTCATCTATCCCATATCGTATGCCCTCATTATTCCCGCAGGTCTTGCAAACCTGTCGATATATCGTATTGTACTCTTCCAGCTGCCTATATTTTTCATGCTGGTCGTTATCGGATATTTTTTCCTACTGAAAAAGGTCGAGGGTACCATGGAATACGAATCTGACTTCGACCTATACAAGTTACTTCCCCCGCTTCTTGTACTTATAGCGGCTCCGGTAATACATTTTATACTAGTAGGGACCTATGATTTTAGATACGAAAACATCTCTGTTCTAATCGCTGTAACTTTCAGCTTGATACTGGCTATAATGATAATAGGCGATTCAAAGATAGAAACCATCAAACGCTCCGTCCGGAAGATGAAACCATGGAATTTTATGATACTCATTTTCTGTCTTTACCTTTTCATAAATGTTTTTCTATCGTCCGGAATTGACTCACTCATAGAATCTCTCACCATGCCTAAAATAGTGCTGGCGGTCGGTTTAGGATTTTTACTCGGTTTGGCTACCGGAAGGATCATAGTACCGGCTTCCATTATAATCCCTATATATATGACAACATACTCCCTTGATACACTACCGATTCTGGTCTTTTCGTTGATGTATCTGTCCATCTTCATCGGTTATGTGATCACTCCTGTTCACCCATGTATCAGTATATCTTTAAAGTATTTTGAAGGTAAGATGGACATATTCCTTAAACAGATGGCGCCCTTGATTGGTATCTCACTAGCTGCCGCAGCGGTATTATTCTTCATCTTCGTTTGAAATTGATTCAAACTCTCCTCTTTTCACCCCAAATGTATTTGTGCAGCTGAGGTAGAACACGGACGTCTAGATCGTCTTCCAACACCATCTCTGCAATTTGGGAAATATCCGAACCCCATACCGGTTGAAAGACCGATTGTGCGACTATATCATAGTTCATCAGTATATCTTTGGAGAAAAGGTAATCTTCCCTTCCCTCTATGACGAACTTTAACTGGTCGGACGGCCGCAGTAACTCCAAGTTATGGTCTGACATCTCTCTCTCCATGCCCGAGGAGGGCGTCTTGAAATCCATGGATATCATCACTTCCTTACCGACGAGCCCCGATATATCCAGGGAACCGTTGGTCTCGATGGAAACGTGATATCCATGAAAACCGTCCAGAAGTTCGAATATGTCCTTCTGTAAAAGAGGTTCGCCACCGGTTATGCAGACTCTCTTGGTCGCATATCTCTCCAACCGAAGGATGATATCGTCAAAGCCGACTTCCTTTCCTTCCGCCTCCCAAGCATAGGATGTATCGCACCAATTACAGCGAAGGTTACATCCCTGTGTACGGACGAAGACAGTGGGTAGTCCTATGTTCATACCTTCGCCCTGCAAAGACCGAAATATCTCACATATACGCATATAGGTACATCACACAGGTTGTATAATAGAACTACGAAACAAAATCCGTAGAAATATGTATATACCTCCATTGTGATTAAAAGCAGGATTCCTATGTTCGATAAGATCCTGATAGCCACGGATAACTCGCCTTTGATGAGGAATGCTATACAGCACACCGCAGTGATGTTTCCGTATTCGGATTACCATATGATAAATGTGATCAATACCAGCGATCACAGCATACCTCAGACACCCCTTATGCATAAGCATCTTAAAAAGATCTCCAAAGACGCACTAAAAACCGGCAGAAAAATTTTGAAAGGAATGGGTATAGAGGATGTGAAGCTGGCGATGCCTATGGGTAAACCTTCGAAGGAGATAATGAGATACACCTCCGAACACGAGATAGATCTGGTAGTCATGGCCACACATTCCAAGGTGGGTGCCCAGAAGGTTCATATCGGCGAAACCGCCCTGAGCTCCCTTGAGTTGACACACATACCATCTTTAGTTTTCGCATGCAAATGCAAACCAAAAATACCAAAAAAAATATTCAACCCCACCTCATTCAGCACATATTCCGTTTACGCCACATTGATGGCACTGGAGCTGGCGGCCTACTTTGATGCAAAATTAACTGTGTATCATATAGGTAAAGGTGAACCGGGTGCGGCGGCAAGAAGTATAAAGAAAAAGGCTGAGTCTCAGAAAGTGGACTATGAACTGGTGATTGACAAGGGGGCATCGGACGAAAAGGTACTGAAAGAAACAACAAAATATGACTTTATGGTGGGAAGCCGAGGCCGCGGCGGGCTGCTTTACAAATTTAGACATATCTTTCCCACTCTTGCTCTAAGCAGTCTTGAAAAGGAGGTTATAGCCGAAACCGAGATACCCTTCTTGATGGTAGGGGATTAATACAGGGTGAAATTGTTGAATATCATCTTGATAGGCACGGTAACAATTTTTGCTTTGACCTATTATGGGGTGATAAGCAAGAACATTCATAGAACGGCCGCTGCTATGTCCGGAGCCGTCGCCATGATACTTTTCGGTCAGGTGATGAATTTTTACACTCCGGATAAGGCCCTTGGTTTTATCGATTTCAATACGATAGGTCTCATACTCGGTTTGATGATAATTCATGGGTTGCTGGGTGAAACCGGATTTATTAGATTCTTGGCAATTAAAACCGCTAAACTCTCTAATGGTAGTTATTACAGACTCCTTGCACTTTTTATATTGATCACTGCTTTCACATCCGCGTTATTGGATAACGTGACCACGGTTCTACTGGTAGTACCCATAACGGTGATAATAGCCAATGAACTTGATATCAATCCGATACCCTTTCTCATTGTTGTGATGATGTCTTCCAACATAGGGGGTACATCCACATTGATAGGAGACCCTCCAAATATCATGATAGCTAGTGCCGCCGGCATACGGTTCATAGATTACTTGATCTATCTTGCACCCATTGTTTTGATCATACTCGTCACCATCATACTCGTTTTCGAGTTGATGTTCAAGGATGTCCTGGAAAGCGAGATGGAGGGGTTCGATAGATTGATGAAGATGGATGAAAGGGAATGCATAACCAATCGCCCCTTACTGTACAAATCGCTTTTCGTTCTACTGATAACCATCGCCCTTTTCATGGTACATCATATACTGGGTATCGAACCCTGGATAGTCGCTCTGTTGGGGGCGTCTCTTCTTTTATTACTCTCCATGTCCGAGCCGGAGATAGCCCTGAGTCATGTTAGCTGGACCACACTGATCTTCTTTGCGGGACTTTTCGTACTTATAGGTGGCCTATACGAGGCTGGTCTGATAGAAGCTGCAGCAGAGGGGATACTGACAATGAGCAATGGTAACCTGACCCTGAGCATCTTTATCGTACTGATGGCAAGCGGTCTATTTGCCATGATGGTGGGAAACGTTCCCGCGGTCATAACATTGATACCGGCGGTAAACATAATAATACTCGAAAGTGGGCTGGGAACGGCATATGCCGTAAATCCACTCTGGTGGGCATTGGCACTGGGTGTCGGTCTAGGGGGAAACGGAACACTTTTCAGCTCCCCGGCCAACCTGATAGTCTCAAATATTTCGGAAAAGATGGGTTACCCACTATCCTTCAAGAAATACACTAAGATCGGCCTACCTATCACCATATTTACCCTGCTGTTATCATTCTTACTTCTCTATGTGTTTTATATGATATTGTTGAAACCGTAGAGCGATGAAGTACTTAATTCATCTTCTATCTCTAATAAACGGTTGTATTTTGCAGTGCGTTCACCCCGTGCAGGCGCTCCTGATTTTATCCGACCGCATGAAAGGGCTACCGATAGATCCGCGATGTAGTGGTCGCTGGTTTCGCCTGAACGGTGAGATACCATTATGCTGTAACCATTGTTCATGGCCAGGGACGCAGCATCCAGGGCTTCGGTAAGTGTTCCTATCTGGTTCACCTTCAAAAGCACAGCATTGCAGACGCCTTCACTTATACCTTTACCGATGATACCGGGATCACTTACGAATATATCATCGCCGACTACCTGTACTTTCTTGCCCAGCCGTTGAGTGATCTCTTTGAAACCGGGCCAATCGTCCTCCGCTAATGGGTCTTCAAGAGATATGATAGGATATTCCTCTGTCAATTTCTCGTAAAAATCCACCATCTCGGATGACTGCAGTGTTTTACCTCCGAAAATATAGTTATCTTCTTTGTAGAACTCAGATGCCGCCGTGTCCACGGCTATCTTTATATCACCGGAGTAACCGGCTATTTCTATTGCATCGATTATTAGATCGAAGGGTTCCACTGGGTCCTTTAAAGGAGGTGCGAATCCGCCTTCATCGCCGACATTGGTGGCCACCGGGCCGTATTTCTCCTTAAGCAAAGAGCCTAGCGTATGATACACTTCGACACCCATGCGTAGTGCTTCCTTGAAATTGGACGCACCCACGGGAGCTATCATATGCTCTTGGATATCAAGCTCGTTACCGGCATGTTCTCCGCCGTTGATCACGTTGAAAAAGGGTACCGGCAGTAAAACATCGTTTAATCGACCGAGGTAACGATATAAGGGAAGGTCCAGGGCATTAGCAGCCGCCCGGGAAGCAGCTAAGGAAACCGCTAGTATCGCATTGGCTCCAAGTTCGCTTTTGTTATCCGTACCGTCTAGCTCAAGCATACATCCGTCTATATCTGTTTGGTCCCTTATGTCCATCCCCATGATTTCAGGGGCGATACGGCTGTTGATATTATCAACGGCAGTGAGTACACCCTTGCCTCTGTATCTATCTTCGTCACCGTCTCTTAACTCGATGGCCTCTCGACTTCCGGTTGATGCCCCGGAAGGTACCGCTGCGGTTCCTACGGATATACCGGTCTGTACTTCCGCCTTCACAGTGGGGTTACCCCTTGAATCGAGGATCTCTCTCGCCTTGATATATTCTATTTGGTACATGATTTAGACTCCTTTTCTCTTGTCGATGCTCTTTTTAGGTATAAATATTATTCTAGCCTACGGGGATAATCTCTTTGAATAGTAATCGACCTTCTCGTTACCGTGGAAAATATCTATCTCCAAACGGTGTTCTTCGTCACCATCAAAGCTGAATTCGAAGATGGCGGTATCCGTTTTTCGGCCCTCTATGGTAAATTCCTGCTCACCTTGTTCAACCAGTCTATCACCTGACCGTGTCAATGTCCATTCAAGGGTTCCGGTTCCACTGGGTTCACCCAGGTTACTGATATAAACATAGGCGGTCAATCCATCTTCGTTTTCCATATAGTACACGTCCTGGATAACAAGATGCGGCTCCTTTTCAGGGCCGATACGTCCTATGAGAACAGCGAATACAACCGTTATCACCAGGAGCAATGCGATGAATAATACGAAGAACCACTCTGCTCCCGATAGGCCTCTCTTATCTCGTCTCATCTTCTTTTCCTCCGGATCAAAGTTACAAACAATAGGGTGATAAGGACTACGATAAATGGTATCGAAGGCGCATAATCAGCAGCATCCCTATCGGCTTCGTCTGCAACAGGTGCCTCTTCTTCCACATCTTCGTCGGTAACTGTAAGGGATTGTCTGCCTTCGTAGCTGAAGTAACCGCCCTCATAAGTACGATAGGCGATAAAATATGATCCTACCGGCAATTTTAGGTCAAAGGTAACGTTGATTGTTTCATCAACATCCATGGATTCTACAGGCCTTCGCCCACTTTCGATATAATAATTATCTCTGGCACGTGCATAGGGCATGACCAACCATTCCAGCTCCAGGGGGCCGGTTTCCTTTTCACCGTGGTTCTTTAAAAATACATGCACCGTTATGTTAACCTTACCTTCGTGTACCTCTTCATGGTATTTGAACAGACTCCGTTCTACATGTATTTGCGGCCGTCTTGTCCAATCCTGGTATCTTGCATACCCATAACCGGCCATTATGATCACAACTACCAGCATAACGATTACACTGATTATGAACCCTATCATCAATGTAGATGATTTGCCATCCGCTTTTCGTTCCCAGAATCGCTCCTGTTCCTTTTCTTTCTTAACGGTCATGATATCGCCTCCTGAAAACACATATTAGTAATATCATAAGTATAACAGGGATAAATGCAAAGGGATACTCGGGTATCGTAACTGTGTCCGGTACATCATGTTCTACGTCCTCCCGGCCGACATATATGTTCTGTCTTGCTTCGTAACTGAATAGTTCATCGTCGTACACCCTGTATGAGATCACGTAGTTTCCTTCCCCAAGACTGATGTCAAAGGTCTCTTCACCGGTGGACTCCGCCGGCATGGGATTTATTTCCTTTGACCCTTCTCTCAGAACTATATTGTCCCGTGAATCCGCGCTATCCATTATCAACCATTCAAGGGTTATGTCACCACTTTCTTTTGACCTCTGGTTGATAAGGGTGATATGCACTCTTATGTCCGCCTCCCCCGGAGTATCACCTTCGTGGAATTCGAATAGACCTTCCTCTATACGTATCTGAGGACCCTTTCTCCATTCCTGCCATGAATAATAACCGTATGCCCCGGTGGCCGTAACTACAATGGCCATCAGGATTGTAACACCTACGAAACCTATAAAAATGAACTGTGACCTTCCTTCACTCCTTGTCTGCCAGAAGCGTCTTCTGTCTTCATCTATCTCATCTTCTTCAGACCCTTGCATAGATTTGGTATAATGTTAGAAGTATAAATATCTTTCCAATGGATTAAACAGTACATACACACAAAAGAAAAATGTACTTAATCGCAGTTAAAGGTTCAAAAACCTAGCTATCAACCGGTGTTCATTTTGGCGAGGATGCCTTTTCTCTTCATGTAATATTTGTTTGAAACTTTATCGCCCAAAAAGGATAACTCGATTTCCTTGATACGTTCGTTCAATTTGTAAAGTTGCTCTGGTTTCGGGTGTTGATTAATGTCTATCCCTGTCTTCGGCAACTGTGTTTGCAGAATAGAATTTACGAACTCCTCACCGCCCAATTCAAGATATAGCTGGGCTTTGAAAAGATCAAGGACCTCTATAGGGGATATGCCTTCGTCCACATGGTACATTTCCCGCAGGTGATATATAGCCGGTTCTTGGTTAAGTGATAAGAGACCGAGGTCATAGAATGATTGTTCTACGTTCTCGCCTGTTTTCGCACTAGTGAAGAAAAATTTCGTGCTGTATTTTTCGCTGAGCGAAAGTAATTCCGCACGATATGCTTTAAGATGTTCTTCTTCCATATCCACCAGGTCGGATTTGTTGGCCATAAATATCATGGATGGTGCGTCCCCCAAAACCTCATTAAGGATGGGTATCCAGTATGATTCTATGGATTCCAGGGAATTGGGTCTTGTTAGGTCACATACTATCAGCGCACCTTTTGCATCTTTCATGTTTCTTTTCTGGGTATTTCGGAAGCCCTGTTGACCGATGAGATCGACTATGAGCATGTTGAGGACTATGCCTCTATCCTCATAATTCATCACCTTTTTCTTTATATTGGCTCCGATGGTTGCTTTGTACGAGTCGGAAAAGGTTTGATCCACATATCGTCTCACCAAAGATGTTTTTCCTACCCTATTGTCACCAAGCAAGACTATTTTGCTTTTATACGTACCTTTCATGGTCAATCACCTATCATCTTGAATATGGTTTTCATATTAGAATAATCTATTTCCTTTAAAGCCTTTGGGTATATAGGGCATATAAGCAGATTGTCATTTGCAGATACTATCCTACTTACGGTATCGAGAAAGTTAGATATTTTATCGAAGCCGTTGTGTCGAATGAGATACTCTATTCCGTGGATTACCAAAACTCTATGCCTTTGGTCGCTTAAAAATTTACGTACGTCCCTGGACATCTCAAACTCCAAACGCATCGGGCCCATCTCTTTGAACTCCTGTGCACCTGTTCGATAATCAGTAAGCCAGATAAAATTTGTTCCGTGCAGCCCGTAATTTTCCATGGCTCTGGTAGGTAGAATGGTCGTCATACAAAGACCCAAATATCCGTGTTCAGTTAGATCTTTTAAGATATCGAAGGCCTTTACAGGCTCGGTGGCGTCCTCTTCAATAACCAAGTACCTTTCACCGGGAACCAGAGAGGGGTACTTGACCGGTGATTCATCAATTGTTTTGCTACCCTGAGAATAAAGGGTCTCTCGAATGATGAATGTCTGTTCTTTAGCATCTCCCGCCAGTTCGAAACCGTACTGTTTTTGTTCTTCATCGGTACTCAAAAGCTCGGATATAACACCGGTTAAGAATCCGCCGATAAAAGAGTTGTTGTTGATCCCCGATTCTTTTACCCGGATAGAGATACCTTCATAGGTCTTCTTTACATCGAGTTTACTTATGCCCGCTTCCCATGCGATCTGTATAACAAATTGTTCCAGTTCTTCAAGTGTACATCTCTCGTCCAGCATTTCTACCAAACGTTGGCCCCATTTATGACCGAATGCTGCAAATGACCTGTCCGTATCTGCGTCCGGACTTTGAAGTATGGCTTCAAGGGCATCGAAAGCCTCTAAGGGCATAACTATATTTCCTCTGTCTCCCATGCTTATTTACCTCCTTTTAATATGTCTTTTACAATCATCTCACCGAGTGCACGAAAGGTCTCTTCGACATTATCCCCGCTTTTAGCGCTGGTGAGAAAATATGGTGTGCCATGTTCACCTGCGTAGTCACGGACCATTTTCTCGGGCACCCTTTCAAAACTGGGTATCTCACCGAATTGGAGATTTTCTTGGTAGAAATCCACCACCTGAGGTTGTTTACTGGTGATATAGTCATGAAAATTTTTTGTTGATGAATCCTCCCTTTCATAATCCTCTATAAGGTCATGTTTATTCCCAAGAATTACATACGGAATGTTACCAACAACCTTGTTCAGATCTTTCAACCATTGAGATATGCTTTCGAAGGTGTCCTTCCTGGTTTCATCAAAAACTAGAAGCGCGCCTTTGGCACCCACGTAATTGGATGAATGTAACCTTGAAAAGGTTTTCTGGCCGTAAATGTCCACAATCATCAATTTCAG
>JAFDTZ010000100.1 GCA_019594305.1 Thermoplasmata archaeon | reverse complement strand
ATCAGCTTACCGGATTTTCCGGTTTTGAACACTGCCTTGACCATGGGCTCTGTGTACACCGTGCTGGTGTTCGGTCCCTCTGTTGAAGCGCCGTGTGCTTTAAAATCGTATCTTCCCAGTTCATACGGGAATTTCTCTCCGTCCGGTAGGAAGTAGATTTCAATCCACCCGATGTGGTGCTCGGTTGTATTCGGATGTTCGATCTCCTTTCCAACGGATGCCATCACCTTTATTCGTTCGTCTTTCTTAGCCTCTCCTTTGACCTCGATCACAGGTACGTGTTTCTCGGTCTTCCAATCTGCCTCTTGGTATAATTTTTCCATATCTCTTCACCGCTCTATTTTTTCTATCACTTCGATTATCTCGTCCATATCAGGTAATTCCCCTATAGGGTATACCTTGATGAACGCAATATTTCCCTCCGGATCAACGATTATGTTGGTTCTCTCCGAAAAACCGTCCTCCTCTCTGAAAATACGGTAATCCTTTATCATCTTGCCGTGGGGCCAGAAATCGCACAACAGCGATGTGTGCACTATACCCAATTCCTTCGCCCACGCCTTTTTCGATGGTATGGTATCAACGCTTATTCCCAAGGCGACTGCATTCAATTCATCCAGTTCTTCCTTGTTATCCTCCAAGGACTGCATCTGCTTTGCGCATATGCTGGTCCATGCCAGAGGGTGGAATGAAAGCAGCACTGTTTTTCCTCTATGTTCACTCAGTTTGATCTTGTTACCTTTATGGTTATCGAGTTCAAAGTCCGGTGATGGGTCACCCTGAACCAACCTCGTCTCGTCTTTCATATTATATCTCCATTTAATCCAGCTTCTCGAACTGTTCCTTGGGCGCACCGCACAACGGGCATACCCAATCATTGGGTATGTCCTCGAACTTGGTACCCGGCTCTATTCCGTCCTCGTCGTAGCCTTCTTCTTCATCGTATATGTATCCGCAGACTTTACATCTCCATTTTGCCATTTCTATCATCTCCTAAGGTCCTATATGCATTCCGGGGAAGTACTCGTCGAATTCTTCGAAATTCATCGCCCGGTTCAGCTCTTGCTCCAGTATGTTGTAATGGTTCTGCTCCATACCCGCAAGGTAATCCAATGTTAGTACTATTTCATCAGGCCGTTTTTCGTCTTTTGCCAGCTTCGCCATCTTCTCGTAAACTTCCCTGGCCGCCAATTCTGCCCCCATGGCCTGTTCTATGAGCTCCGATTCGTCACTTTCATCGTTGTAAATGATGAAAGGTATGGGCAACGGTGTATCTTCCTTTACCACCAATTCGCCTCCCGGGAAGGTTTTCGAGTGGATACCTCTGATGTATTCCTCGTGCTTCTGTTCCTCACCGGCCAGGAATTTGAACCTGTCGGCGGTTACGAAGTTCTTTGCCCTTTTGGCCAAAAAGTCATAAACCTCGCGACTGTTCTCTTCTGCTTTAGCAGCTGCGCCTAGCAATTCTTTAAAACTTACTCCAGCTATGTCTATCATTTGTTTACCTCCTTAGGGTCATTTTTCTCTTTAATGTGATGAGACGCCTTTTCGGATAGCGTCCCTCCTTTGACTCCATGATAATATTCGTAGGTCATAACCTCGCCTTCGTTTAGTGTATCGGTATCTACAACCTCGCAGATATATAAGATATGCGTTCCGACCCCCGATGTATCTACAAACTTCGATTCAGCATAGGCTACGGAATTTTCGGTAACTACGGGTACACCGGTCTTTCCATTCCTATGTTCAACACCATGGAATATGTCGAAGTCCGAGTTCGTCATCTGACCGTTTATTTTGTCTCCGGCCTTGGATGACACGACGTACATCCCGTATGAAATCTTATGTAGTGCTTTGGGATTCATTTTAGCAATACTCTTAAATACTACGAAGTATATAACCTTTTTGTACGATTTGTGCAAAAATGTATTGCGAAAGTCGTAAATAAAACTACGAACATGCCCAAATTAGACGAAAAGGACAAGGAAATACTGGATATACTTATGTCCAATGCACGCACCCCGTTCACAGAGATCGCCCAAAGGCTGAATGTTAGCGAGGGTACAGTTCGAAAAAGGATCAAACGGTTGGAGGACGAAGGCGTTATCCGGGAATACACCATAGATATAGACCCTGCGAAGCTGGGATATCGGAGTGTTACTCTCCTGGGTCTCGACACCGAACCGGAGCATTATCTCGATGCCATCAAAGCATTGGATGTCTTGAAAGAAGTCCGATGGGTGGCGAAGTCCACCGGCGACCACATGATAATGGCCGAGATATGGACCGAAGATGATATTGAGCTTGGCCGGTTGATCGAAGAGAAGATATGCAGGATACACGGAGTAAAACGGATCTGTCCTGCCATCATACTGAAGAAGATGAGATGATTGTCCGTGAAGGTTTTTGATATCCCGTATGATAAGGAGGGGATCTTTTTAGAGCGAAAGAATCGTTTTCTGGGTATAGTGGATGTAAACGGTGAAAACGAAAAGGTGCATGTAAGGGACCCGGGTAGACTGGAAGAATTGCTGTATCCCGGTAGTGAAGTTATGCTGTCAAAGGCCCGTGACCCGAACCGAAAAACCGCGTGGGATCTGGTAGCCGCAAAATACCACAACGAGTGGGTGCTGGTGAACTCCGGCTTCCATCCTCAGATAGCCCGCTGGGCTCTGGAAAGCGAAACGGTAAATCCTTTCGGTATTACAGAAGGATGGCAGGGGGAGAAGAAACTTGGCGCCAGCAGGATCGATTTTTATAATGAACAGGAAGGCGTACTCTGGGTTGAAGTCAAAGGTTGCACCCTCGCCATGGACGGCAAGGCACTGTTCCCGGATGCGCCTACAACCCGGGGAACCCGGCATGTACGGGAATTGATAAAAGCCGTTGAGAGCGGCAAACGTGCAGGCTTGTTGATACTGATTTTCCGCTCTGATGCAGTTTGTTTTTCGCCCTACGAGGAAAGGGACCCCGACTTTGCAGCTGCCTTCCGTAAAGCCCTGGAAGTAGGGGTGGAGGTCTATCCTCTGGGGTTTATGTACAAAGAACATAAATTGTTTTACAAGGGTAAGATACCAATTTGTTGATAACCTACGTAATTACAAAATAAAAAAAGGAAGGGGTTTTTTATCTTTTTCTTCGTTTATAGTGGAATATCGCAGCAGTTACCATGGCGGCCATAGTCACTAATATACCCGGATGTGGCATGCTGTCGTCCTCTCCCGTTATCTCGATCCACTGTGTACTGAAATGTTCGATGTGGAATACGTACACCGCGGCGTGACCCGCACTGGCATTCGAGTTTTCCAAACCTTCGTAATTCACCGCATCACTTATGGATATGTCCAAATTTCCTTCCGCATCGTCGAGATGCCTGTCGGCGAAAGCCTTGTTTATAAGTATCGTTACATGATTGGTTGAGTTGCTGTCGGTAGCTTCTATCCTGAGCACGCCGTCTTTGAAGGTAACCGTTACAGCGTCTACACCTCTCGGGTCTCCCGCATTTACTACCAGGGCTGCCCATGGCTCGTATCCTTCTACTTTTAGGAAAGTGGAAGCACCGTGTGCGGCGGCATTCTCTGCTTCGTTAATGTATGCCCCGGCTCCATCTACAGGAGGATCGAAATCGTTGGGTGGAGAAACTGCTGTCATCTCTATCCACTGCGTACTGAAATGTTGGATATGGAACACGTAAACCGCGGTGTAACCCGCACTGGCATTCGAGTTGTCCATACCCTTGTAATTCACCGCATCGCTTACGGATATGTCCAAATTTCCTTCTGCATCGTCGAGATACTCGTCGGCGAAAGCTTTGTTTATAAGTATCGTCGCATGGTTGGTTGAGTTGCTGTCGGTAGCTTCTATCCTTAGTACACCGTTTTCGAAGGTAACCGTTACTGCGTCCACGCCTGCGGGATCTCCAGCGTTAACAACTAGTGCCGCCCAAGATTCATATCCTTCGACGAACAGGAAGGTCGGCCCCCTATATGAGGCAGCGTCTTCCGCGTAACCGATAAACTCCTCTGCACCATCTATTGGAATTGCTGAAGCAGTCGGTATCATTGAATACCCTAATATCAGGCAAATAGAGAGGAGTACTACGATCACGGATTTCTTCACGTTCTTTTTTTCCATTTTTATCACCTACCTATATACGGTACCTTAAGGTTTATAAGTCTTATTTAACAGGATTCGAACAAACCGTCACTTTCCTTCTAGTATTAACTCAAGGACAGTGATTCCCATAGGTCTATGAAATTGTCGATTATGTCCTTGGGTGGTTCGTACTTGACCAACAAGTTGGAGATAACTTTAGGCTCCCTTAACCGATATTTTCTACCCACCTTCTCCAGAAGTTCCTTTTTTTCCATCTTTTTCAGATGATACGAAAGTGTCGATGGCGCGATATCTAGTTCATCTTTTATATCACTATGAGATACCGCCTTTCCCTTATTCAAGAGATAGAGTACCACCGAGAGAGGTATCTCCTGCCTTAACAACGCCAAGTATCTTTTATCGCTGTAGTCGACCCTTCTTCCCCCCTCTTTCGGAAAGTACCTTTTATATTCATTTTCCTCTATCACCTCCACCATCTCATATCTCTTCAATTGGTCGAGATGATATCTAACTAGATTCATAGCGAGATCTGTTCTCCTGCTTATCTCCCTCATATGCAATCCTGGATATTCCTCGATAAGTTTGTATATATTTTTCCTGTTTCCAACTTCTAACTCAGGTTTCGACATCGGGTTACCCCTTCAATATCGAGATATACAGTAGTACCAGGATAATACAGTCCAAAATCGCGATGGGTATCAGAAACGGGTGCCAGTTCTCTTTCGGTACATTGAAAAGTGAATACGTGAGCCATAAACCCTTAACGAAAAACAGTATGAACGCGATAGACACGATCAACAATTTTCCTTTTTTAGATCTTGAGTAGGCCAGTAGAGATATGATAGAGAGCGCGAAAGCCAGTATAGTAAGTACGGCGAAACTGATGTTGTAGATCAGACTTGTTTGCATATAGTACACCGAAAAACCGGAGTGTTTGTATCAACTTAATCTTTTCGGGAATATCAGCTTACATTAGTTACGTCACGTTACCATCGAGTATTCTACACGGATATATCAGTGGGCGGTTGTGGTCGGCAGGGCAGTATTCAGGAAGGCCGGGGAAAACCTCCGGCTGCCCGAGTTTCTTCTTAACGATCCTCTTCGTCTTCTGCCTCTTCTGCTTCTTCGTCTTCTGCTTCTTCGTCTTCTGCTTCTTCGTCTTCTGCTTCTTCGTAATCTTCATCGTACACAACAGTACTACCTGCACGAGAATACGCCATGAATAGGATGAAGATCATTACCAGTAGTAACAGGATCAGTAAGAAGAGATTCGTTCTGTAGATGGGTGTGGGATAATCTCCGAACTCGACGGATTCGCTGCTTTCCCCGGTCAATGTAATTTGCCGACCTTCCACTATATCCACGTTTGTAAGCAGATAGGTGGTCCGCAGGCTGGCCTTCAGTTCGTAATCACCTCTTGCCGGCAGCCTGAATATGTATTGGCCTTCTTCGGTATATCCCGTCCATACCATGTCACCGGCGGATATTTTTAAGTGAACATCGTCCAGGGGATCTCCCCTTCGGTCCTCTATCCTGACTGTTAGATAATAGACCTGTGCATCGAGTTGGATGTTCCAACTGCCTTCATCGGAAGTTACATCGATACTACCTTCATGTACCAACGTTTTCAACCAATTTATCTCGATGTCCCAAGAAGCCGCAGGAATCCTTATCTCCAGATGTCCCGACGTATCGGTATAGTTCGACTGGTATAATCTGGGGGTATCGACGTAGTTTAGGCGCACATGGGCGGACTCCAGGGGTATGCCCCTGTCATCGAACACGTTTACGGAGATATAGTATATGTCCGCATCGGCCTCTATCTCAATATCTTCCGTAAGCTCCAAGGAATCCGTGCGTACGACAATATCCTTCCAGTGTACCGTGAGCAGGTTAGCCCCTCTCGGGAGCCTGAACAATATGTACCCCTCTTCATCGGTGAACCTATCCGTTATTATATTCCTGTCTTGGGGCAGCTCACCGTGGGTGCCGATGACCTTGGCGTTCTCCACCGCCGCCCTGCGCTGGTCCAGTACCGTGTAATCCACATAATAAACCCCGGTATCAAGGGCAATGGGCGAATCCTCTAAGGCATGTGCCTCAACGGTTATCACCTCGTCGTATACCAGTACATCTCTCCATCGGATTATTATGCGTATATCCCCGGGCTCTCCTACGGGTGTCGGTACCCTTACACTTATCATGCCGTCTTCGGTGGTGATACCGCTGTCGAACCGGTGTTCGTCCACAAAGAATTGAACCGAGGCCATCTCTACGGGTATGTTACGCGAATCAGCCACACGGAATGTTACGTGATAGACATCTTGCACCTCTATCACCACCAAACCCGAATAATGGAAGTTTATCTCGCTGTCGTACACAACAACATTCTTCCATTCTACCGTGACACGATTCATCGCACCGGGTATTCTTCCCCGGCTCTCACCCTGAGCGTTGGTAACATCCGAGTGTAACAGTTCTTTTCCGTGGAATACGTTCAACCCGGCGTCGCCGAGTGCCTCGCCCAGGTCATCCTCCACCAGGAAGGTTATGTGGTACACTGCGACTTGCAAGGTTTCGATAGTGTCTTCTTCCAGAAGTATGGTATCACTATAGACCTCTACACTCTTCCAGTAAACGCGGACCTCCATCTCGATGCCGGGAAGACGCATCTCTGGTGTCGAGCCGTCATCATCCGTTCTTTGACTCTCCAATAAACTGTCGCCACGGTATATCTCAACGAGTGCGTTCTCTAGTTCGAGTTCAAGGTCGTCGATAACATATACCTGTAGATAGTACACGGAACAAACAAGCACTATCTCTTCGTTGGCGTTTATAGTGATACTATCAGAAAATACCATCGCATCTTTCCAGTATACCTCTATATCCAGAAGCGCGCCGGGTAGCCGCATGGAAACCATCCCGTTTTCATCCGTAACACCACTGGTCAAAACACCGACGTTTACATGGGAAACCGTGATCCTGGCGTTAGAAAGCGGTTCACCTTGGCTGTCCACGGTCAGGAAGTCCACGTGATAAACCTCACATTCGATCACGATGACGTCCACCGTACCGGGTACGTCCACGACCTCCTCGGCCACATGTATCCCACGCCAATAAGCTACCATATTGTGCGGTCCCACGGGCAATCTCATAGGTAGCCTACCGAACTCATCAGTAACCCCCGAGTTCGCCAGCGTACCGGTTTCTACGTTGTAGGCCAGTAATCTTGTATTTTCCAGGGGTAGATTTAAAGAGTCAACCGTCTCGAATACGACGTAATATATTTCCAGTGTAACGATTATGGAACGGTTTTCCACAAGGTATTCGTCTTGGGCGCGGCCCACCTCCACGCCTCTCCACTGGAATATCATGTCGTAGCCGAAGCCCTGCTGTGTCCCAGGCAGTCTGACTGTAAGTTCCCCGTTTATATCCGTTAGCTTTGCGTCGGCTATACGACCGGTATCGTTGAATCTTACGGACACATGAACCTCGGGAACTACATAACCTTCGGTGTCTATCGTTGTTATATCGAGATAGAACACATTTGCCTCTATCACATATTCACCGTTGAAATCGAGGTCATGATCGGTATAATGCACTTCCCGACCCAGCCATTCCGTCCTGAGGGTGTAGTAACCTCCGGCCATCTGTTCCGTATAGGCACAGCCCTCGTCGTCGGTTATCAGCCTAAGAAGGGTGCCGTTCGGATGGCCCATATATATATTCGCACTCCTGATGGGTTGGTTACCCACATCTACGACCTTGTAGATGGGATTGTAGACCGAACACATAATCACCACTGGATCGTCGTATGACACATCGCCTGTGACCTGATAGGCCGTTTCGTTTACCACCACGTCCTGCCAGTATACGCGTATCATGTACGTACCGGCGCTTATGCTTATGTTGGTCACACCTTGGTGGTCGGTAAGGTTACCTCTGACATACACGCCCAATTCGGTATACACCGAGACGACCGCACCTTCCATTACACTATCCAGAGAGTCAACGGTCCGGAAATGCACGTAAAATCTTTCTTCTCCTATCCAGAAAGTTTTGCTCATGGATTCGAGGTGACCTCCGTAGGT
>JAFDTZ010000046.1 GCA_019594305.1 Thermoplasmata archaeon | reverse complement strand
GCTAAGGTCGAAGTTCTCTCTGTTCCACTGCGGGAATGTGCCGGTAAATGTAAAAGCCTCCCTGCCGCCAAGGGGATTACGGTAAAGCTGGTTTAGCACCCTATCGTATCCGCCTTCCGGATATATCTGCGTCCATGTTTCGCTTTTATTGTCCCATACCTCGACTATCCCACCGTCCATCACTGAATATCTTGAACTCTCAAAGGAGTACCAGTGCCAGAAGGTCATCTCGATTTCTTCATCCGCCCCGGTGAGATCAAAGAACGGTGTCTCAAGAGCGGTGTCACCACCGCTTATCCATGTCGCTATCTCGGGACCGCTCCACCATGAGTGATTTCCACTGTACGAACGGTTATGGGATATTTCCCAGTTATCTTCTATACCTTCACCGCTGATCCAGTAGTGTCTCCATGGACCCTTACCAGCCTCCATATCGTTATAATAGGGTGCATGTATAGGAACCATGGTATGGATGTTGAACTCATGACTTACATTGGGATCGTTGTATGAAAATATGTTCAATCTGTTTTCGTCGAAGTCGCCCGGCGCCGCACCCTCCGGTGGTATCACTTCGAGAATTACGTTCATGGTCTCTTGTACAGGTAGGTATCCGGTATCATCGAGGGGGGCCCATGTATCATTATAGAAGTTATAGGTCCAATCCGTTTCTTCAGTCGATAGCTCGAAGATATCTTCCTGCTGGCCCAGATTGGTAAGGGTCAGATTATAATATGCACTACCTTCGCCGGAACAATAATTACTCTCACGGTCCATATAGCTCTCCATCGCCACAGGATGAAATGTAGCGTTTAGACTTACGTCATCGATGTACCAACCGGCCCATCTGGTAACAGGTCCGGGGGTACGCCCCCAGAAATGAAATCGTAACAGTACATAGTTACCTACGTATTCAGTTAGGTTGACGCTTCCCTTCAACCATCGGTTACTGTTCTGACCGTAACACCGACCAACGCCTACAGATTGATGGATGGTCTCATTGTAACCCTCCTCGGGGATCAAATATTTCCAGGACTCGCCCAGGTCAAGAGATATCTCCAGATAACCACCATCGGCACGGCTGTTTCCCGGATCATCTCCCCATATGGAATACCAATGATAGAAACTCATGTTTGCCTTGGTAGCACCTCTAAGATCCATGAGAGGAGATGTAAGTGTCGCTTCGGCCGTTCTTGTATAGTTGGAATGTATGTTGGTACCCCAGCTGTTATCTCCGGAAGGAGTTGAGTCGGGACCATATTCATATGTTGACGGGTCGCCCAACTGCCAATGAGTTCCAAAGTCATTATCTTCCGAGACCCATCCGCCGGATCCTTGTTCCATATCGTCGGTCCAGTTGGGTCTGATCGGGACGTATATACGTAATCTCGTTGTATACGTTTTAGAGTTGTTCCGCCATGATATAAAATGGACGGTTCCTATGTCTGTCGCACCTCCGATATCTCCTTCGGGTATCTGTACTTTAAGTGTTATCGGTACTGATGAGAGGCCGGGCATTTCATCGGTATCTACAAGATCGTCACCGACTGTATCGTTGAGTGGGACATCGGTCTCTGTGTAATAGAACTGATGAGTCCACCCGTGGATGGATGAATAGTACATACTGATAGTATCATTTAGACCGCCCCTATTGAATACCTCTAGAGGGATCGCTATATATTCTCCTTCGCTACCGATCATCTTCCTTTCGTCCGGACTACTTACCACATGGGGTTCGGGTATGAGCAATTTTAGTAGAAGGGTGTCTTCAACATCGTTATCGTTCACTGAAGAAGCTTTAACGGTCATATTTACATAAAGCCCCGGTTCGATATTATCAGGTACTTGTACCTTGAGATATATGTCAAAATGACCTTCCGGAGGTATATCCTCTGTCTCCCATACGGGGCCCGTCCCGTCTGTGTGGTAGAATTCATAGGTCCAGTTAAGTTCTGATTCTGCAGATAGTTCAAAACGGTTGACGATAGAACCCTGGTTTCTTACCCGAATACGATATTTGGTTGAACTTCCGGAGGATGCCTCTTTCACGCCGTCGGGATAAACCGTTACGTCTTCGGCTTCCGGGCTGAGCCAAGCTAGTATCCTTTTCATGAGTTCTTCCCTACTTTCAGGGGTGGCAACCGAAGCAAAATCAAAACCCGTGTAGACCGTTCTGAAATCACCATCCACGGAGGTGGCTACAGTGAGGTCTTCTCTCATATGAAATACCTCTTTACCATCTCCGGCTATCTCGCCGAAAACTCCTCTCTTATCCAATCCTTCGAAGTACTCTCCGTGCCTGCACAACTCTATATCGAGCATATCACCTATAGGGCTGTCGGCACTACCGAAT
Source organism: Thermoplasmata archaeon (assembly GCA_019594305.1). GTDB lineage: Archaea > Thermoplasmatota > Thermoplasmata > Halarchaeoplasmatales > Halarchaeoplasmataceae > Haladaptatiplasma. The sequence continues at coordinate 12,949 of JAFDTZ010000046.1, read as the reverse complement.
GCAGGATTGGGAAGTGCCCACCAGTTGTTTGCAAAATACGCTTTACTGTTTCTCACCTTAAAGCCGAAATATTCCTCCATGAAATCCTCGTAACCGGCTTCCAATGCTACGTTAGCGGCACCCTGGCTTGAAAGATACAGCTTTCCACCACCTTCCAGATAATCCGCTATAGCTTTTCTTTCCCGCTCCCTTAAAGGATCCCTACCTGATGGAGAGGTGACTCCTCGATGATTACCGGTGAACCAGATGACCGCGTCATGGTTTGACATCGCCGTGGGGCACGGTGGACCCTGCTGTTTAGCAGTCCATAGATTGTAAGTGTGACCGACACTATCGAGGGCGTTGGTGTACCAGTACCGTGAGCCAAGGCCACCGTCGTCATCTACCAATAGTATGTCTGCACTTGCATAGGTGTAAAGCAGCATACTGAGGCCCAATGTAGCATCGACCGACGAGTTGAACCAAAGTGCGGTGGTTTCGGGATCATTACCTGCCTCAGCACCTGATGGGACTGTAATATTAACAAAGATCGCCTTAGTTTCATCGGGTGCTATTATGCCTGTGTCTATGAAACCATCTTCGTTTGAATCGTAGAGCGGGTTCCATGACGAATCGTAGAAGCCGGTTTCCCAGTTGTGATACGAGCTGTATTCTATATTGAAGGTGTCATGGTTATCACCTTTGTTTTCGATATTGATAGTATATGTGTGGTTGCCGCCGGGCTCCGCAGAACCCCCGCGTGTAGTATTTTTCAAACCGATACCCGCCTGTGAAACATATACATTTACATCGTCTATGTACCAACCGGGTCGAGTGATACCTCTACCCGATGAAAATCGCCATCTAAGTATGATAGTGTCGTCTGTCAGTCCCGTAAGATCAAAATATTCAGTGGTCCATTTACCGCCGTAACCACTGTAACCGTCGCCTCCCAATCCACCGAAGTTACCATTTGTAAAGTTATAACCGTCTACAGGGGCGATACGCTGCCATGTATCACCTCGATCGATAGATACCTCTACGAATCCTCCGTCGTTATATTTTTCTGTATGATACCAGCTCCGGAAGGAAAGCAGGACGGTATTGGAATCTCCGATATATATCGGTGGTGAGATAAGGCTGGATTCCGAATTTTTACCGTAGTTCGTGTCAATATTCGTGCCCCAGCAATGGTCACCCACGGCTGCTTCTCCCGGCCCCGCCTGAGGTTCGCCCCATTCCCATTCCGTTCCCCATAGGTCCGAGCTTACGGACCAGTCTTCCGACGGGTTTTCGAAGTCGTCACCCCATGTAGGGATAACCGAGACTATCGTCTCTAAATTAGCGGTTGATCCTATGGAAGGATCTAGAGAAGAGCGAACGGTGATCAAAAGTGTGGAACGGTCCAATTCCTCTGCCGTGTGTGGTATGTGAACTAAAACAAGAATATCTAAAGAACCACCCATCGATACCCTCCCGGTGTCGATTCTGTCGCTACCGGTGGTATCCTTCAGGGGGGTACCGTCCCGGTAAACCAGTTGAAGATCCCAGTTCGTATCTCCGGTGTATATTTCGTATGTGTCCGCTCCGTTGATCCCATGATTGAAAATTTTTAGTGGATGCTCAACGGTATCACCCGGTATACCGTATCCGATCTGACCAGGAGGGCTGAGGTGCACAGCGACGGGCGGTTTTGTGAGCCAGCCGATCACCCTATTAACCGTATCTGTGAGGGACGATTGACCTGTGAAAGAAGGCTCCCATGAGAAGAACGCCGTTCGATATATATCCGTCTCGTAGGCTATGCCGTGGTACGGATAGTTTATGTTTCCCCCTTCAACCACACCGAAGGCCCCCGCCTTTGGGTTCAACTCGTAAGCATGATCCTCCCGGTTATCTTCGTGTCTCCAATGTGTTTCGACGTTCCCTTCGAACCCTTCCATGAAAGTTCCGAAAACACCTTTCACAGGGGTACCGGTAGGTTCCAAGTTCGAATACATTTCGGAAACGCCCATGTACTTCCGTAAGAAATCATCATCGGGGAGTTCCGTGACTCCGGTGCCGTACAAATCATTGCCCACAAGCGGACCGACCAACCATAGTGCCCCTCCGCCATCCAGATATGCGGCCAGGTTTTGTGTGTCCGAATAGGTTAGTGTGCTCTCAACAGTGCTATGAAATCCATTATAGCCTGTAACCCATAGGATAACATCATAACCTTCCATTATCTCTAAAGGTGGGCCGGAACTTCTGGATGGAACCACATAGGTCTCAAAGTCGAAGCCTGTTGAATTGAGTGCATCACTGTAATATGTGACGCCGGAGGGTTCTTCCACACACCTTCTCTCGTAGGGACCGTTGTTATTGAGGCTGTTATCGTCATCCACTAAAAGGATATCAGGTGTCTTCGGTACAAAGAAATTATGATATAAACCATCTCTGTCGTCCCTGGCAGTGTTACCTGCAATGTCCGTTGATTCCACATAATAGTAATATGATGAAAGTTCTTTCAACCTGGGGATAACTACGGTGTGGTCTGTGGTATATCTGATATTTTCTATCTCTTTAGATGGTGGTAATGACCGCCCATAGACAACACGGCTGGTACCAGGTTCGTTAGTTTCCCATGATATTTCCACCCTGGAATGGGGTAGTTCCGTGGCACTCACATTGCTTATATCGGGGGGGGTAACATCTATACGTGCGGAAGCTTGCACTTCATACGAATTACCACCCTGGTCTTCTTTCAAATAAGTAACGTTTATCCAATCGTTATCCAGCACCTCGAGCAAACCGTTGTTATCGGTGGCATTTGATTCGAGGACCAATTCTACCCTGCCGGTAAAAACACCCAGATCCGTCTCTAGTTCCGTTAGTATTATCTCTTCGTAGTCACCTGTAAGTTGGCTGGTTATGTTGACTACGGTGGTATCTTTCTCATGGGGATCTTTACTAAGGTCGGTATCGACCAGGGTGATCAAAGGTTGGGAAGCAGTGTTGTATACCTCCCGGTCAAAGCCTATCTTACCCTCACTCGAGGGGGGCATATAGCTCGCTATCAAGGCGAAGTCCTGTTGTATATCCGGGGAACCGGGAACGCCATCCATGGGTACGTTAACAGCGTTTACGGTGATCACATATTCACCGTACCTGAGTTCCGTAGGTGGTATGTAAACCGCTTCGATGTTGTTTATATTATCCCTTTCCTTAGAGTATGGATCGGACCAGCTGTTCACGAATTGATTACCATTGTAAACCGTTCCGTCCGGTCCTTTAACTGTGAGGTCAAGGTCGTTGACAAGGGCCGTCATAGCGGCCGGCGATGCCGGAGGATCGGTCCATGAAAGAACAACTTTAAGCGGTTTTTCAGTATTTCCGACGTAGATCCTTCTGGTAACCGATTCGCCTGTTTTCAGTCCTACGTCCTGATCTTCATGATAAAATATACCATCCGGTTGAACTGCGTTGGTCAAGTTCAATCTCCCCCATCCCTGGCCGTAGTTAGGTATCACGCCTCCGGACATATCGTTTGCTCCCATAACTAGAGCCCCTTTGGTCAAGGCGGGACTGGGAAGTACGCCATATTCCTCCTGGTAGTACTGTGTAAAAATAGCTGAACCTCCTGCTACATGTGGTGCGGCCATACTAGTTCCGCCGGACCACAGGTAATATTCGTCTATTACACCCCATAAAGAGTTTGCCGCCGCGCTGGAACGAGATGATGATATCCATGTTCCGGGTGCGACTAGATCGGGTTTTATCCTGCCGTCTGAAGTAGGCCCTCGGCTGCTGAAATATGCCATGTCATCTATATCGTCTGCATACGACCCCTTCTCGGGACGATAGTTCTCAGAAGCGCCCACTGTGATAACATTTTTTGCAGTTCCAGGGAAGGAAACAGTGTACGGACCGGGTCCGGAATTCCCGGCGGCAAAGATGACCACCATCGGCTGCTCACCCTCTTTACCAGGCATACTGTCTCTAACCAGCGCGTCGTACTCGGCACAAACTATAGTGTATTCCGCTCCGCTCATCCCACCCCAGCTGTTACTCGATACATATGCACCGGCGTTGTAAGCATCTGCCATGAGGGCTGAATAGCTGGGATAACCCCATCCACCGTCATCATCGAATATTTTCTGAGCTACCAATTCGGCAGCCGGCGCAACACCCATACCGTAAAGATAACCATTTTCGTCCTTTCTTCCCGTTGTACCATCCCCGGCGATTATACCGGCAACGTGTGTTCCGTGGGCATGGCCGTCCCGCGCCCCACCGTCTGACACGTAGTCGTAAAAATCGGTAACTGTTAGGTCCGGGTGTGTAACGGCACCTTCACCACCGTCTATGCCTGTATCGGCTACCGCCACACGAACTCCTTCGCCATCGTATCCCAGTGAGTTAACATAGGATCCGGGGGGTCCCCAGGGTTCTCCTGCGGTCCAGTTACCACCTACGATCTCTGATGACACTTCGTCAAGCAGCATAATTGGTGAATGAGGCTCCATCCAGTATAGGTTTGTTAGTGAGGCCATATCATATATATGGGATGAATTTACAGACCCCGATATACCTATGTAGAACCTGCTGCGCCATACGGTATAAAGGCTTTCAAAACTAATTTCCATGTATTCAAAGGATGTTTCAGCTTCCTCATCATCGAATAAAAGAACTGTGATGTCGAGCACATCTTCTTCACTCGAGATGAGAGAAGGATGTATCTTGTATTGCGGTAGATATTTTCCAGCCCACCTGATAGGTAATGAGTTAATACCATCGATGTTGATACTGGAAGCACTATCCACCCCTACGAGATATGTATTGTCCGGAATATACTCATATATCTCGACACCCGTTGATGTCATCTTGTTTAACCATTCGGCTTCCACATGTGTGTAGAATTGGACAAGGTAATAGTTCATGCCTGGCTCGTTGAAAGAAACATGTTCTATACCTTCTTCCAAGGGATCGAAAATAGCAGATTTCAAACGTATATTGACGTTATTATCGGGATCAAGATTGATCTCATGGTATTCGTCGGACAGCCCCCCTATAAGGCTGGTCAGGTGTAAAGACGATATAAGTATGAACAAGAATAGCAGGGACGCGGTTGCCCTGTATAGTAACCTATACATCCGGTTGACTTGCATCTTTAACACACCAATATGTCTACTTACCCATACATGGTAAAAAAAGGTTATCCTTGAATTTTATGATTTAAGGTATTTGGACGAAACAACTAGAAAACAACTAAAACCTTTATATATAATAAGTATTCTATCATGCGTAAGACAAATCCCAATCGGAGGATAAATATATGAAAAAAAGAAAAATGTTGAGCATGATATTGGCGGTTGCACTAGTAATGTCTTTCTTCACGGTGCTCCCCATGGATACCGTAAGTGCCCAGGATACTGGAGAGATATGGCCCACGGATGAAGATGGTGGATTAAAAGAACATTTTCTGCAAAGTGATAATCTCTACTTCACCGTTGCGTTCGACCCACCGGAGGTAGTGACAGCCACAGTGAGGTTGAGAGATTCGGATGGAATCCCCGTGGATTCTAGGACGGTTACAACAGATGCGGATGGGTTATACAGAAGCTCGGATTTTAATGTGTTTTTTGATCTGAGTACACGGCCTATAGGAGATTATACACTGAGGATATCCGATCCCGTGGTAGATCACGAACCCGCTGAAATAGAGATTTACGAAGCGGATTATACATTGAACTCCGAGATATTTACCACCGCTGATGACTATGAGACGCCGAGGAATTATTTCTTCGAAGGTGACATGATATTCTACCACGTCGCACTGATAGATCAGCACGGATACCCTGCCCCCGGTGGTGCCGGAGGCGAATGGATAAGGGTAACTTTACAACAGGTTGGTGAAGATGAAAATGAATTATACAATGGATGGCTAGAAGACGACGGAACATTAAACGAGGAATTTTCTATCTGGGAAGGACGAGGAGACTACCGCCTAAGAGTTTATGACTTTTTTGATGACGACGTCCTGTACGACTCGCATACCTTTACCGTGATCTCCATGGAAATATCTATTCAACCTGATGATGTAGATGTTTATACCCAGGGCCAGAACATCGAGATCCGTATCGATAGTAATTTCCCGGATGATTTCAATGTCAGCATCGCCAACAGCACTGTCGAACCCTACGAGATACTAGAAGGTGCAGAATGGACAGAACAGAGCTTTGAAAACGAATTTTGGAATGCACATTATCTTATTCCGGACAACGTTGAGGACGGTACATATTTTGTCGTCATTAGAAAGGCGGATGACGGTGAGATAGTGGGCTTTTTTATGTTCGAGATAAGAAAGTTCACTCTACATGTTACCACGAACAAACAGGTGTATCTTCCCGGTGAAATTGTCAGGGCATACTATATAGTGGAGAACAACTTGGACGGATCCCCTGCTCAAGGTGTTACCGTCGAGTGGAGAGCTACCTACATTGACACCGATAATGATCCACAGGAATTATCCGGTTCGTCCACCGAAGGTAGATTCAGCTTCGAACTACCCGATGATGCTAGAACCAACATGATGTTTTCCTTAGAAGTATGGGCCAACCACACAGCAGGTTTCAACGACTTCAGCTGGTTATATAGTCATGTAGGTAATCTCAGAACGAACGTGAACACTGATTCATTCGAATATCTTCCGGGACAGATGATTTATGTTTATGTAAGAACAGACGTACGATATTTCAACAACCCCACTTCCTACCTGTCCGGTGTGGATATACTTGTAGAGATATTGAGAGACGGTGAAGTAATAGATGGATACACCGAAGAATCTACAACGGATAACAGCGGCCACCGTACCATCGGAATAAGACTTCTGAACGATGCTGAACCGGGCATCTATCAAATTAGAGTAAACGGCACTTACGACGACTTCTGGGACGTAGACACGACCAATATAGAGGTAGTCGAAACCTTGCAAAATCTAGAGATTCATCTTGAAACCGACAGGAGAGGTAACGACTACTATCCAGGCGATAGAGTTACAATATATTACACAGTCACACTACAGGGACAGATAGTAACCAATGCCAACGTACAGTACCTGATAGGAAATGATCAGGAGATCATCAACTATGAATACGGTGAGGGCGGAATCATAGAGTTCACCATACCTAGTGATTACAACCCGGATTACAGTGGTGACTTTTTCGTTGATGTATTTGCCCGAATAGACCAGGATACATCAGGTTGGAACCAAATCGACATCCCTGTTCGGCTAGGTTGGATATTGCTTAACGTAGATCAGGAAGAATATGTAAGTGGAGATAACGTAACTTTCGAATACGATCTCTTGCACATACACCAAGGAACCATAGCATCCGTCGAGTACAGGATAACCGATGCCGCCGGTGAGATAGTAGAGATGGGAACGCCCTATGACGGCCAATTTACCTACACTATACCTCAGTACCCCTCCAGAAACTATGAGGGGCACATCATAATACTGACCACGGGCGGAAATGAGATCACTGCCCGTCGACGGGTAATTGAAAGATCAGGATTTTACTTAAAACTGGAGATAGTGACGGAATCGGACTATACAACGGGTGTTTTCGTTTCGGGACAGAATATGAGGATACGCTATGAGCTGATTTCACGAAGTGATCGAGCACTTCCGGAGGTTATAACCGTAAACTATCAGATCAATTCCGAATATTTCTGGAAATCGATCAGGACAAATGAGACCACGGGTATGATAGAGATAACACTTCCCGAACTGGTTGACGGAGAACATATCTTATATGTAGGTGCCACAGGATACGCTGAAAACATTAGGATTTTCGAGATAGAGAACGATCCGTCATGGACCAACAAAAACTCGCCTATCAACGGTGTCGGTCAGTTCGCCTTCATGATGTTGATACTCTTGATAATAGCACTGGTTATCGGATCGATTGCAACTGTCTTAGTGCTTTTCAGAAAACCAAAAACAGAGGAACCCGGCACATACGAAGAAGATATGGAAGAACCAGCACCTTATGAGGAAGAACCCACGGAGGAAGAGGATATCTTTGTGGAAACCGGCGAACCTGAACCAGAGGATCAATGGAGTGAAGAACCCGATATACCTGAAGTGGAACCCCAAGAAGAACAAGAATGGTGAACTTCTTCGTCTCAAACCCTTTCTTTCTTTTCTATTTTTTTATATGACTGTTGTACATTGGGGATCACTGCGACGAAAAACATATATATAGGTGTCTCACTTAGAGAGGTAAGAGATTTTATAGGAATCTGTAATTCGGGTAAAGAATACCCCTTTAACATTAATTCCTTACAATCTTTATAATCCATAGATTGGAACGAGTTGAGAGTGAAATCATGGAAGAAAATACAAAAAAAGGCACGACAACGTTAGGATTGGTTTGCAAAGACGGGGTAGTAATGGCTACTGAAAAAAGGGCGACTATGGGACATATGATAGCCCATAAAGATACGAAAAAATTGTTCCAAATAGGTGACAACCTTTGTCTTACCATAGCCGGTCTGGTTGCAGATGGCCAGGTATTGGCCAGATATCTCAGTTCAGAGGTCGAATTATATCAGTTAAAGAGGGAAAAAGAGATGTCCGTTGAAGCATCTACTACTCTAATATCCAATATACTCCTCAACCGGAGATGGATGCCCTATTGGGTGGGCCTGTTGCTTGGTGGTGTCGATTCCAAAGGCGGAAGAGTGTACTCCATCGATGCTGCGGGAGGCGCAATATCGGATGACTATGTATCTACAGGTTCAGGATCACCATTCGTTTACGGTGTACTTGAAGACCACTACAAGAAAAACATGAGTATAGAGGAAGGTATAGACCTAGCGGTACTATGTCTAATGGTGTCGTCCAGCAGGGATTCTGCATCGGGCGATGGAATTAAGGTGGCATCTATAACTAAAAAAGATAGATTTAAGGAAATAGACGATAAAAACATCGAAAAAAGAATATCGAAGGTCAAAAAAGAGAAGGGCCTTCGTTTTCCATAAATTAATATGATATAACATATCGGAAAAACAAATTCAGTTCTATATACAATAAAAAAAAGTGAAATATTATGAGCGTAGAAGAAGTTTTACGAGAAGCTAGAAGAGCGGTGGACGAGGTAATTCCGACAACAGTACGTATCACCGATATAGAGTTTGAAGGTTCAACTGTTGTGATTTATACAAAAGATATAGAGGAGTTCACTAACGAACCAGATAGTATCAAAAAACTGGCCGAGCATCTCAAGAGAAGGGTCTCGATACGCCCGGATTCCTCATTGCTTGACAGCATAGAAGAGGCAGAAGAAAAAATACGAAACATAGTTGATGAACAAGCGGAGATCACAGATTTGTACTTCAAGGAAGATACAGGCGAGGTAACCATAGAGGCAAAGGCCCCGGGTATAGCCATCGGTAAAAAGGGCAGGGTACTAAACGAGATAAAAGCGGAGACCGGATGGTCCCCCGATGTGGTTAGGACACCACCCATTCCTTCAAAAACGGTAAAAGACATAAGAAGCTATCTCAGAACCGTTAGAAATGAAAGGCGAGATTTTTTACAAGCCTTGGGTAGGAAGATAAACCGTGATACGAGAAAAGGGGAAAAATTCGCTAGAATTATAGCTTTAGGTGGTTATAGGGAGGTTGGCAGAAGTGCACATCTATTACACACTAGAGACAGTAAGATATTGATAGATTGCGGCGTGGATGTTTCATCATCGGGTAGCGGGACCCCCTATCTTAATGCACCGGAGATTCTCCCTCCGGATACATTGGATGCTATCGTTCTTACCCATGCACATCTGGATCATTGTGGGATGATACCGGTTCTTTTCAAATATGGCTTCGACGGGCCAGTATATTGTACCACTCCGACAAGGGATATGGCCGCACTTTTACAACTAGATTATATAAAGGTAGCTATGGCTGATTCCAGAGATCCCCCCTATGGTTCCAGCGACATAAGAGAGGCGGTTAAACACACGATAACCATGGAATATGGTGAAACAACGGATATCGCACCTGATATTAGGTTGACCATGCATAATGCAGGTCACATAATTGGATCCGCAGTAGCACACATGCATATAGGCGACGGAGATTACAACGTAGCATTCACCGGAGATATCAAGTACGATAAGACGTGGTTGTTCAATCAAGCGGTCAATAAATTCCCGCGGGTAGAAACTGTAGTCATGGAAGCGACATACGGAGGATATCACGACCTCCAGCCAAGCAGACTTGACGCCGTAGAGCAGTTAAAGGACATCTTGGTCCAACATCTTGACAGGGCCGGAGGAAAGGTACTGATCCCTGTTTTCGCCGTCGGCCGTTCTCAGGAAGTCATGTTGGTGATCGAAGAAGCCATAAGAAAAGGTGATGCTCCGGAAGTTCCAGTGTATCTTGACGGTATGATATGGGAAGCATCTGCAATACATACCGCTTACCCGGAATTCCTCAACAACAAACTCAAGAGAAAGATATTCCGTGAAGATGAAAATCCGTTCTTATCGCCTTCATTTAAACAAGTCGATAGTATGGACATGAGAAGAGAAATATGCGATTCGTCAGAACCGGCAATAGTCCTTGCAACAGCAGGTATGATGAACGGCGGACCTGTTCTCGAATACTTTAAGGCCTGGGGTGACGACCCGGAATCAGCGATTGTATTTGTCGGTTATCAGGCATCGGGTACCATGGGTGACAGGATACAAAAAGGATATGACCACATAACCTTATTAGAGAACGGAGCACCCATAGATATAGAAGTAAAGATGAGAGTACATACATGTGAAGGGTTCTCAGGTCACAGCGATAGGATACAATTACTTCACTACATTAGCAGTATGAGACCGCCGCCTGAAAGAGTCATCATAACCCACGGTGAAGAGGGAAAATGTACAAATCTTGCTAGTACAATATACAAGAAATATGGAATAGAATCAAGAACTCCTTGGAATCTAGAGTCTGTCAGGTTATTTTGAGTGTTTATAAGCTTTGTTCAAACTCTTCTAATTCATACTCAAAATCGTCTCTGTTATCGATCTTTTCCTTCTGAAGTAATATCTCCCTAGCAAGAAGCCAGAATACCAAAGCTAGTGCTTTTCTGCCTTTATTATTTGTAGGTATCGCTATATCGACATTCTCCAATGTATTATTAGAGTCTACAAGTGCAACTATTGGAATGCCTATGCTTATTGCTTCTTTCAGGGCTTGATTATCTGCAGAAGGGTCCACAGCAATAATAACTTCTGGCTCTATAAACGAAGGTAGGTCGGGGTTTGTTAATATACCCGGAATAAATCGTCCGGCTATGCTCATTGTACCAACCACTTTAGAGAACATCTGGATTGGTTGACTACCGTATTGTCTTGCAGATACTATAAGAATCTTTTCGGGGGGGAATCCGGATAAAAATTTGGCTACTGTCTGTAGACGTTCATCGGTTTTTCTAACATCTAGCACATACAAACCGTCGTCTCTAACACGGAATATAAATGGCTTCATTGATGCGCTTTTCTGTTGTGTGCCAATATGTACTCCCGATGTTAGATAGGTGTCTTCTTTTACCAACATATCCTCTACTTCGGCTTCTGTCATCTTATGTCTCCCTTAATACGGAAATCGGAATCACACTCTTATCGTATTCCATGTAAGCTATATCTACAGGGTCTATTACATCCTCAGGTACCTCTATAAGGGGTGGTGCACCCATGGATATCTGCAGAGCACGGGATCCGATAATCCTGGCCTTTTCGAACCTAGTGTGTTTCTTTTTCATTCGCTAATCTTTCCTCCCAAAATGGAACACTTAAATAAGCTTTTTGTTTAAACAAGGCAAAAAGTACCAAATATCGCAATGGATTCTGCTATACTGTCGATATCACCGGGAGACATGACTAGATATAAGCACAAGTTTGGATTGCCATATCAGTACTCAACGGTCCATACAACGTGTTCCGATGCCCCGTTGTATCTTTTAGGAAAGTTAACTTTCCTAAGATCTTTCGGAACACAGTTCCGAAAAACACCCAGTAACCCAGCCCGGGTTCGAAAACGAAGGTTGCAGGGTCATCATCGTACACAACGTTGTAATCCGCCGAAGCGTCGAAGTAGCCTATCGTGGTCACTTCGGACGGCAGTCCGTGGTTGCCCGCTGTTCCACTGGTCGACGTGAGTGTTATAATACATCAGACTCTCGTAACTGCCGTCGATGGACGATAAAACTTCGGTTATGTAGGTATTGTCAGATATTACGGGCAGGGATACGAACTGCCAGCCGTCGCTTTTCGGAAGAGCGAAGAGTTCCAGAGTGAAATGTACGCGTACAGGTGCTACATGGTATAAGCTTCGGCCGATCTACTGGAATTCCTTGTGAAATTCCATCGATTGAAGGGATTTCTTTGAAATTCCTGTAGATATCTCAGGAACTCTGTTCCTGATGTCATAGAAACATGAACTTTCCTATAGAAGCCGTGACTATATTGATACAGATTTTGTATATTTTCGAGACTCCTGGTGGTTCTTAAAGCGCCCCGTGGGGGCGCGCCGCCATCTCGAGAATATGGATTAAGAAATGATAAAATTTGCTAGAATGGTAGGTGAATGCCCTGTATCTTAGAAAAACTTGTTTTTCAAGTTGGAGGAAGCTTGCTTCCTGCAGACCCAAACTTAAAAGGTATCTGAAGTTAAACTTCTAATGCTCTTTATGATCGGATCATAAACAGATTGGGAAATTAGGGCTACGCAAGTTAATTAACTTGCGGCCGAAAGTATAAATACTTTTTCTAACCAAACTAAAGATAGCCCGGTAAAAAAGTTACGTAGATGGTATAATTACATGAGATATAACATGTAAATTCTCCATGTCGATAGAAAGTTTTTTTATACGGGTTAATACCTTTTACACTCATGGACACACATGCGATTCTAAAAGAGATGG
>JAFDTZ010000060.1 GCA_019594305.1 Thermoplasmata archaeon | reverse complement strand
GTGTATACTTCAACCGGCAGCCGTGTCCGTACAACACCGTTTTCGTCCGAGGGTGCGGTGGCCATGACCTCTCCGTGGTATTCTATACGTAAGTTCACCCCTTCCACCACTGCATCTCGGGAATCCAACACTGTGATATCAAGGTAATACACGTCACAGACGAGTTGAAGTTCATGGTTCTCGTGTACGTCATATCCGTTGAGCTCGTAAACGACTATTCCCTTCCATCTAACCTCCAGGTCTATCTGTGTCCCGGGTAGTCTTGATATGTAGGAACCGGTGGCGTCCGTAACACCCGTGTCCACAAGATTTCCACTTATCCATATGGATATCCTGGCTTCCGCGAGCACGGTTCCGTCCACGGTTCCGTCCAGTGTTATTATATTTAACTGGTACACCGAGGCGATTACATCGAACTCCCGTTGGGTTTGACTTACCATGTTGATCTGACTGGCTACTTCGACCCCGAGCCATGTGACGTCGAACCGGTGTTCACCGGTGGCGAGTTGAAATATCACCATGCCGTTTTCATCGGTCGTACCGGTGTCAACCTCCCGGCCCGTACTCGTGTAGGTTGCGGTCACATCCGCACCTTCCAGGGGGTGGTCCAGTGTGTCGTATACCGTCACCACGACCCCGTAGATTCCGGCTGTTATCACAAGGGTACCGCTGGAGCTTAGTACATAGGAATCTTCGTAAACCATCGCATCGTTCCAATACACCTGGAATAAATACTCCGCTGCCGGCAGTCGGGTGTCCACTTCGCCATCCTGGTTTGTGAGCCTGCTCTCGGCCACTATCATCGTATCGTTATATGAGGCTACGACCAGGGCGTTGGATACGGGCATTCCCGAGTCATCCTGCACCAATATCAGCAGATGGTATACGTACACATTAAATGTGTGTACATCCGAAGATGATACCGTCACCTCGAATGTCCCCACGTCCCTACCCTTCCACTCGACCTGCAATATGTATATTCCTTCGGCCGTCTGTTCCAAACCGAAACGACCCTGGTGGTCAGTAACAAAGGGCTCGACCTTGGTGGTGCCGTTGGGATGGCCCATGTAAACATTCGCGCCGTCCACCGCCTCGCCCTCCATGTCCTGCACCTCAAAGGACGGGTAGAATACACCTGCGGTTAGATCATAGGGATCATCCCTTGTACGATTTCCGACTTCTCCCACATCCAAGGTTCTGTTGGTGCTTACCTCCACGTCCTGCCAGATAATAGTGATTGTGTACATGACCTTCGCTACGGTGAAGTTGGTTATACCCTCGGCATCCGTAATATTGGTTGCGAATACATCGGTTTCGCTTACTTTGAGACGTACCATTACATCGGGTAATATGTAGTCCATATCATCGAATATCCTGAGATTGACGTAATGGTCGAGTCCTCCGACCACGAACGTGTGATATCCGTACTCATCGTGTCCTCCGAAATCTCCAGTTTCGCGCCATACACGGTGTCCTGTATTATCCACCGCCCTGACGGTCACGTTGTAGGTACCCTCCGGTTCATCGCTGTAGTTCCATTGTATCATGTAACCGCTCTCGAATTCGTTAAAATGACCGTATACCTTTTCCATGGCCGACATATTCAAGGGTGTCGTACCATCGGGAGCCTTGAGGGTTACGTTCACCCAGTGTATATCATACCCACCGAAGGGGTTGGTGATGTTTGCATGAATGTATATTGTTTTGTTGAGTGCCTCCGGGTTGAAGAGGTTGGTTACGTTACCTTCATGATCCGTGGTGTACACGTCGGAAACCTTGATGTAGTTTCGACATGGAAGTGTCACGTTCGTGTCCCTCATACCACCGTCAACTACGCCACCGTAGGCTATCTCGTATTTATTAGCCGCACTTCCCCATATATCCAGGGTTATTTTCAAGGTGGAGCCCTCCGATACCGTATGATTATCGATTTCCAAAGTAACCTCGTGTGCACTCCAACTGGTGCCGATATTTTTTGCCTCTTCGTTCTCCGCAATTAGAAATTCATTCCCGTCCTCATCTACTTCCCACAATTCGTAGGTAATACCCACGCCCCCCGATGGACCCGAAGTACGGTTAGCCCAAACCATCAAGGTGGATGTTCCATTGAGCCTGAGATCTCCCGCAAGAGATGGATAAAGATACCAATCCACCAGTACCCTGAAAGAGCTTTCATCCGTCCTGTTACCGGGTCCGACGGGGTATGTGGTGTTGTATATCTCTTTAGTTGTACGCCCCCCTACACCCACGGCGTCTCTTAGGTGATACATGTAAAATGTTTTATGCTTTACTTCTCTCCCGTTTGACGTTATTACGGGATCTGATCCCTCATGATCTTCCGCAGCTACGGCCGGTGCTTCCGTCCCGTGTATAATAGCCGAGAACGTTCCCAACACCAACATCATCGCTATTAAAAAGATCATGGCCCTTCGCTTCATCTTTCCTTTTTTTTCCATGTTTATCGGCCTCCGTGTCTATAACTAAAAAATTCGACTGCAACATATAAGTAAATTTTTGTACAATATTCGTACGATTCATTACATATTCGAAAGATGACGGTTCAAGATTTTTTCTAGTAACCGATTTAGGGACTAGAGCGCCGACTTGAAAGGATACCGATGTTATTCATCAAGGACAAAAAACAACGGATTCTGCCTGGTACGACACCTTTAGACTCAACTTTTACCCTTTTTAACACGCTTATTATAGCTCATCAATCCTAGCAGCACTATACCTGCGGAAAAAACCGCCGTTGGTACGTAATATAACAACGAACCGAGGTAATGTTCCGACACTTCCGCAATATAAACGATCGTGATGGTATGCGTGGAAAAATGGGGAACATTGAAGAGTATTCGAACACCTTCTTCACCCGTTATAACCATATATGCCGGACCTCTCGAATCTTCGAGATCCGAGTAATCATCTACGAGAGCCGCTTTCTCCCTGTTGAAATCCAGTTTCAAGTCCTCGGCTGAGGATATGTCCATTGCCGTGGAAGATATGTCAAGTAACAAGATAGTTCCTTCTTCACCGAGGGTTTCCGAGGAGACCATGATATCCAACGTTTTTTCGTCCCTCATCCTGGTAGCCAGATTTACGTCCCTGTAGGACACATGCATATAAAAGTAATATTCCTGGAAAGTTTCCAATCTGAATTCTGCACCTATCCTTCCTTGACACATATTGTCATTTATAAATTCGGATAATCGGATGTCCATAAAACCCTTCCTTTCAAGTCTAAATACGAAGGTCGTATGATCCGTTACTTTGAAATTAATAAAGCCATCATCTATATCCGGTTCGCTTCTCGAATAACCATGTTCTATGGAAATAAGACTACCCGTGTAATCGCCATGGCCTATCCGAACGAATTCGTTTCCGTTCTGCAGTACCTCAAAATCACCGACTTTAAAACTGACTAACCTTTCCGAACCGATGGTGCCCACATTCAATACGAGCGATATGGAAGGATTGTCATATACATGGATATCCGCGGCATGTCCCTTCAAAACATATCTGTATCCGAATTCTTCTTCCTTATACTTTCCAAATCCCTCTATAAATATCTCATCAAAAATCGTCAAAAATTGTTCCCTTCCCGTACGTAGCGCATGGTTAGATATCCCGTCTTCCGTCCCCTCTAAGGAAACGAAATAACCTGTTTCCCCATCGAAGTGGCCTATCCTACGCGTCATGTTTTCCGGATCCGGTATCTCGGGAGGGTACACCGGTCCAGGATAATAACCGTGATCGCCGTTCTGATCATCGTAGTCGTTCTCGGGGGGGTCGGTGGCAGAAAGGACGGTCAGAAAACTTGAAGATATCAATAAAGCTGTGATAAAAGAAAGGGCCAATACCACTTTAACATGTTTATTCGTCATATTATCTAAGATAGAATAGAGGAGGAAACCAATATATAGTTTATTAGACAGAATTCGAACAAACACCTCATCTGTAGGGGTTTATCGTTTTGCTTTTAGAGTTAGATTCCAAGGGATCCAAAATTTTTTCATCCTATCCAAGGTAAGACGGGGGGGGATAGTACAGATGGAAACAAGGCGATGGGTAAGGCTACCCGTGCTTTAGATAGTCTCGTTGAAACCCAGGAGTGTATTTCAAATATTTTTGAAACCGTAAAGTTTATTAACAGGAAGGGCACCTAGTTTGTTTCAATTAAAATTGAAATGGTGTTAAACATGTTGGATATACTCTACGCTGTGCTGATTAGCGGTCTCCTGAGTGTATTAGAGTACCTCTCGGAGCACGTGCTCACCTGTCTGATACCGGCCTTCTTCATCGCAGGAGCCATAGCGGCCTTCATAAAGAAAGAGGCGATACTGAAGTACTTCGGTCCGAATGTTAAAAAGAGTGTATCCTATCCCATCGCTTCGGTCTCCGGTGCCATCCTGGCGGTCTGCAGCTGTACCATCCTACCGCTTTTTGCGGGATTGTACAAAAAGGGCAGCGGTATCGGCCCGGCGACGGCATTTCTTTACTCGGGGCCGGCCATCAACGTTCTTGCTATCGTATATACCGCTAACGTTC
Source organism: Thermoplasmata archaeon (assembly GCA_019594305.1). GTDB lineage: Archaea > Thermoplasmatota > Thermoplasmata > Halarchaeoplasmatales > Halarchaeoplasmataceae > Haladaptatiplasma. Next base: position 8,544 of record JAFDTZ010000060.1, on the reverse strand, counting down.
TTGGATATCAACTGGGCCTGGCCCGGGCAGTCGCCGCAATCGCCATGGCCTTCGTGATAGCTTTTTCGATGTCTTACTTGTTTAAATCACACGACCATGAAAACTATAAAAAGAATATGAACGATGTAAATGCCGAGATCACCGAGTCTGAAAGACCGGCCTGGATAAAACTGAGCTTCTTCGGACTTTTAGTGGGAATATTGATAGTCGGTGCCTCGGGCCTTGGATGGGCGCCGAAGCTGGCGATCGTTTACGTACTGACGCTTTTTGTGGCGGTTATTCTCATCTATTACTACGAAAAGTACGATGTCACCGAATGGGGGTACGAAACCTGGGATCTAACGATAAAAATATTTCCTATATTGATAGCAGGCACCTTCATTGTGGGGGTTATCGCCTTCTTCCTACCGCCGGAAACCTTCAGACCCTACCTGGGTAACAACAGTTTGAGTTCGGCCTTCTTTGGCGCTGTAATCGGTGCCATACTGTACATGCCCACCCTCCTGGAAGTACCCATCATCGGTACCACCTTCGGATATTCATCGGGAATAATGGGCGACGCGCCTGCATTGAGTTTATTACTGGCCGGTCCTTCACTCAGTTTGCCCAACATGATCGTACTGTTCAGAATAATGGAATTCAAACAGTGGCTCGCTTACATAGTCATAGTCATAGTCCTATCTACCTTGATGGGATTCACATACGGACTGATAGTCGGATAAAAAAGGAGTAGATAAAATGAAAATAGAGATATTCGGAACCGGATGCAGAAAATGCAAAAGATTGGAAAAGAACGTAGAAACAGCCGTCAAAGAGATGGGCATAGAAGCCAAGATCGAAAAGGTCCAGGACATCAACGATATCGCTTCCCGGGGAGTGATGATGACTCCGGCACTAGCCGTCGACGGAGATATCATAGCAAGCGGTAAGTTGCTTAATCCGGAAGAGATAAAGAAATTGCTGAAATGATCAAAGGTATCTTCTACCTTTATCGGTTATCTCGTAGACAACAAAGTTAGCCTTCCTTCCACTTCGTATGAATCCATCGTTCTTCAGTATGGATAAGTGGTAAGATAACTTCGAATCCGCGATATCCAGAATATCTTTGAGCAGGCATACGCAGAGCGATTGTTGGTTCAACAGTAAAAGGATCTTCAATCTGATCTCATCAGACAGCGCCTTGTGGATGTTTGTCTCCTTTTCCACTGGATATTCCTTTATAATCTTGATTAATTTTGCTATCCCTCCTCGCTCCTCCAGTTCCTTTTCCACATCCTCGGGAATATCCATCTTGATCATCGATTATAAAGTCTTCAACTTCTAATATACTTTATGGGGTTTTTTGGGATACTAATTCAAATTAGTACTAATCTAAATTAGTATCATCACATCTCCAAGAGCCATTCCCACAGAGGGATATACCGTATCTCTCCGGTGATGATCTTCCCGATTATTTCGATTCGATTCGAGTAATTGACAAAGACGACTTTTACAGCATCAGAGAATTGTTCAAGAAGTGCACTTACTGAGCCTATATCTTTATATCGTGTGAACTTTACCATTCAACATGAACGGTTTCACCCTCATCGGATTGGCGGCGGCAGCATGTACCACCGCTGCCTTCATCCCTCAAGCGATAAAGGTAATCCGAACCAAAGATACCCGTAGCCTGTCTTTGCCCATGTACATCATATTCACTGTTGGTGTGTTATTGTGGCTGATCTACGGCATCCTGGTAAAGGATATCCCGGTGATCGCCGCCAATATAATCACATCCGTATTTTCTGCGATCATACTCGTATCGATAATCGTGTACAGGCGCGATGCTGAGTATAGTTGAACGTGTCGATAATTCATTATTTCGATTCTACGGATTTATACATAGTAATTTATTTATATTTGAAATACATCTGTTCTGAGCAAGAGCGGAAATGAAAATAAAAAATATGTGGGCGATATTGATAGCCACGATGGTGATCATCGGCGTGATCTCGACGATACTGGTAGTAGAGGGAAGCAAGAGAAGTGACCCGAGCCGGGTAGTTTGGGAAAGTCGATTGTTTGAAGAATACGGTTTTAACCGGCACAGTGGTTTTTTCATCTCCGATGGTGTCATCTACGGGGGGGCCAGGGAAAGAGCATATCCCTTTCCGCTTCCTGGGCAGGTGATAGCGGTTGATCTCGAAACCAACGAATTATTATGGAATCACAGTCATCATATCCCTACAGGAAATAGTTTGATCATTACTTCGGTACATGAGTCCGATGGCGTGGTTTACAGCGGCAGTGATGGAGGCATTTTGGTGGCGGCGGATGCAAGCACGGGAGAAAGGATATGGTATGTATCTAGGCATGTGGGTAGGAAATATAATAATCAGGTCGAATCGATCCGCGTTTTCGAAGATGTGGTCTACTCCGCGTCCCGGGATAAGAGCGTGGTAGCCACCAACGCAGTAACGGGAGAGCTTTTATGGAATCACACGTATCACGACGGCGGAGTTTATTCAATTCAGTACTCGGATGGGGTGGTATACAGTGCATGTTTCGACGGAGAAATCGTAGCTGCAGATCGGGAAACGGGAGAGTTACTCTGGAGACGCGCCCATGATCAAGGATGGTATTCTTCACTATACGTTGAGGATGGTGTATTGTACACCGGTTGCAGTGCAGGTGAATTGACAGCCTTGGATCTAGAAAATGAGGAAATCCTCTGGAGACAAACTCACCACAACAATATGATCCTAGGACTTGATGTAGATGATGGAATGATCTACAGCGGAGCATGGGACGGATACGTTATAGCCTCCGATAGCGGCAACGGCGAAGAGCTCTGGAGGCATAGGTATCATAAGGAGAGAAGAGGTGGTTTCGCATACCGGGGTGAAATACTTGTGGTCCAGGCTTACGAAGGAAAGGTCTACAGTTCTGATAGCCATGGTATCGTTATCGCGGTAGAAGCGGAGGGGAACCCGCTGTTGGGGATATCACGTGCATTGGCTAATTTTTGGCATAATTACCAGATACATCTTTTTGTTGTATTTATTATAACGATAGTCATCATATGGTTCATGTTCGGAAAACCTAGAGGATGGGACGAACCGAGAACCCATTAAAAAATGTAGTCCGTTTTCATTCCTGTAATAATGTTAATTCGAGGCCTATGATAGTTTTTCTTGAAGTGTGGTTGTGGAGAGAAAGATAATACAAAGGACGAATTACTCTGAGGTGGATTGTCGAAAAACGTTACTTATTCCATTCAAGAACGACTAGCGTTTCGATAGATGTTTCATCAGAATATCTTTTATCCCTCGTAGATTGTCCATGTCACCGTCCCAATCACTCAGCACGTCTCCGTAAGTGTCGTTGATCTCCTCCAGTATCTCCCCCGACATCTTTGACAGCACGGCCTCGCTACCCTTACCGGTATAGACCAGAGCCAAGATCAGCAGCCCCGTTTTATCCCTTTCTATAGCTATCTTGTGATCCCCGAACTCGAGCTTTTTCAGCCCCCAGTTCATTTCATCTACGAAACTGTCCTTCACAAAGTTCTGAATAGCAGTTAACATACCGCTGAAAACGTCGCTGTCCATCCTGGGCATCAACCTGCTCGTCGCATGGGTGAGAAGCAGTCCGTCATCGTAAATGAGGAACGCTTGTTCGACGAAGGGTTTTCGCCTTTTTTTTAGGATGATGAATATACCGGCGGCGATGGCACCTAAAAGTAAAAGCCACCAGTAGTCCCGGATGATGCCCGGTGTCGGCGGCACATCGTCTTCCTCCACCACCAGCGTTCCCGTGTCGAAAAAACCATCGTAGGTTCCCGTCACCGTCCATGTACCAGGGTATTCCGAGGTGTAAACGTTTTCCTGCCACCTTCCGCCAGCGCCCGGGTCTATGGACCAGGTAGTTTCTTCCGTAACATCGCCTAACACGTTACCGTGCTGATCGTAGGCGGTAGCGGTGTAGGTAACACTTTCTCCGGTTGAAACGGTCTCTTCACTCGGCTCGATAGCTATGCGGTCTACGTCAAAGGTCATAAACGTTAGGCGGAATCCGTCGCTGTCTTCCGCATCGCTGTTACGGCTCCTGGCGGTCAAGGTTACGAGCGCACCGTCACCGACCTCGGCCGTTTCCTCTATGGTCACCTGCACCTCTATATCCGAGTGATCTCCGGCGGAGATCGTTACCTGCTCCTGCGTACTAACGGTAAAGTCGGCGTTATCGGATCCTACGGTCAGGTCGTAAGTATCATCAGTTTCTCCTGTATTCTCGACGGTGAAGGAATAGTCGTAAGTTCCAGTTTCGGTCTCCGCCGCATCTTCCGGTTCGATAACGTTAACACCGTAAGCTTCGTATGTAAAGCCCTCCACCCTGCTGTTGTAGGTTTCCGTACCCCAGTTAAAACGATTTTGCCCGGGTGCTCGATGTGTGTGATAATGTACAGTCCACGTGGCGGCATCAAGCCCGGTCGCCCCCAGATGAGTGGTATCGAAGGTTGCTACCAGGGTCGTAGGCGGAGAAGCGTTCCTTTCCTGATATATCCTAATTACCAGGGAGTCGGTTGTGGACAACTCAATGTCCGGACAGTCCCATTCCTCGCTCTGTATACCTTGGCCTTCTTCGTTCCTCATGACTACGGCTACCGCCTCGCCGCCGGTTACTTCCGTCTCGATGCCGGTGCCGCTCCTTATCCATACTCTCATTCCCCAGTAGTGGGTTCCTCCGGATGCCATGGGCTCGGACATTTGCACAACGTTAGACTGGGTCGTGCCCAACAGGTATTCATCCGGTTCGTTTTCACCGTAAACCCCTCTCATGTACCGTACTTCGTTCGCGTTAAGACTTGAGTTAGGATCTAAGGTTTCCCCTCCCGACCATGATGTGATGTAAAACATTGAAACTAGTAACAATGCAACGGTTAACGATGCCATCACTCGTGATCTCCGTGTTTTCATGAACCCCTATTATGTTATTGATGTTTAAATATTACGTTGGAAAATTTGAACGAGGTTGAAGGAAAGATCCTTGGTCTTGTGGTATCTTTTATCAAGTATGTCCACTCTACGGCAAATAGGAAAAGAATTTTTACCCTATTAATTCTTGATATCACCCGAGAGCAAGATGAAAGAAGTGCCCGACCCGAAGGAAGAAGCGAGAAGATTAGGATACGAAATAGTGTACAAACCTCACCGTGAGATCGCAGACTACATGGCCTTCTATCGGATGGAATATAATGGAAAAGAGATAGCTCCGCCCATCGCGAAGAAGTTCGACATCTCTAAGAACGAGATATGGCTGTCCGATAAATTGAGGCCTTACGAGAGATACATCCTTTATCACGAGCTTCGTGAGATCGAGTATCGCAGTGAGGGTTACAGCGTTGAAGAGGCGCATCTAAAAGCTAAAAAGGACGAAACGATATGGGAAGGCGACACACGATGGGAGGAACTGAGAAGGGAGATAAATCTCGTAGGTGAGGATATTGTGACCCGTCTGCCCGGGTTCGGGAAAGTATTGTATCAGAGGATCGTGGAGGGCCGCCCCTACCACATCATGGACGACTTAGAAAAGATACGAGGTATCGGTGACAAAAGGTTGAAAACCATGAAAAACTATTTTTGGTGTTTGTCGTGAACTACACCGCCCCAAGTGACGTTGCTTCCTACGAGTACAATGCCTGTTTGTCGTAGATTATCAACAAAACGTTGATAGGCTGTCCACAAGCCATTCTGGGATAGGTAGCGTGACATTATATTTATGGATGAATTTTCATCTCTATCCATCTCACTACCACAATTCCCACATCCATTATTCGGGATATTCTTCTTTAGTCTTAGGAAGTTGATTTTGCTGTTCGATATAAGATATACGCTTATCGTCCTCTTCGAATGCCTTCTTCCTCTCTTTCAGTGCAAAGTTGTAGATAAGCCTACACTTCTCAGATATATCATTTAATACATCTTCCTATGCCTCGGTCGGCTGTATCCTGATCTGTTGTGTGAGCCGCATTATTTCTTTTCCTTCCCTTGATCTTCCACGTACTTCTTCAGGCAATCATGTGTTACCTGTCCTGTTGTGGCAAGGAAGTACGAACGTGACCAGAACTTTCCTTCCCATAAAATCTTCTTGACTTCCGGATAATTCCTTTGTATCTCTCTGGAAGTTAACGTCTTGACCGCATTGATATACCTGGTCAATTCTAATGTCGGATGCCCTTTGAATATCATGTGGAAATGGTCTTTATCCGTTTCAATATTCAGTACTTCTACATCGAATGTTTGGCTGATATTGTGAATCTGTTCTTTGAGTTTGTCGATGATTCCAGGATCGACTAGAGCCTTCCTTCGATATTTAACGCATTGAACAAAATGATATTGAAGAGCGTACACCGAGTGTCTTCCTTTATCAAGGTTATATCCCATAGTTGTGTGTAAATGACACACACCATAAATAGTTTTCCCAGCGATAGCGTTGCTTTCATCTCCCGGCCAAGTCAAGGAGACTTCCCGCAACAAAAGTTAAATTTATAGCCTACCTTTACTTTCCTTGTTATAGATGGAAGAAAAAATCAAAACGTATATCGAGGGATTCGATAATATACTGAACGGCGGTATACCTGCCAAGCATATCGTGTTGATATGCGGCGGTCCCGGAACCTACAAATCCAGCGTCACATTGAATATGCTGGCAAACAACGTCGGAAAGGATGACTGTAAGGGCGTGTATGTCTCGTTGGAGGAATCAAAAGATAGCTTAGAAGCTACCGCCCGGGGTCTTGAGATCAAAGAATGGGACGAACATGACCTTTTGATAGCTGATGTATCGAAGATACGACTCGAACAAAAAGGAGCGGATAAGACGAAAAGCTGGATGAACATTCTTGAAAAGTACATCAGACGTCGGGTAGAAGAAGGATTCGATATGGTGGTCATAGACTCCATGTCCGCCTTGAATTCGCTAACAGAATTCGAAAATCCGCGAAAGGACCTATTTCAGTTCTTCGGCTTTCTCAAAACGCTCGATATAACAGTGTTCCTGATAACTGAGTCCTACGACGAAGAAGGTCGGTACGGTAACTATGGAGAAGATTTCTTGTCTGACGGTATAATTCATCTCAAGTACAGGCACGTAAGCGAGACGGAGATACAGCTATGGATAAGATGCGTTAAGATGAGGCAAGTCGACCACACAAAAAATTACTACGCACTACTCTTTGATCAGGGTAAATTCCAGATAGCCAGGGTCATTTCCGAAAGGTGGAAATGAAACTATTTAGTAAGGCCGTATCTTCTTACGGTCTACGCCTAGACCGGCAGGGGTAACCGCCACGAAATTTTGTCCGACACCAGCAACGTCACCGCCTACATCGTTAGCCACGGCTTTTAATTCGCTGTGTACACGCTCTAAGGCTTCTTTATTGCCGGCGATGGCATCGGTGTCTACAAGGAGTATATGACCGTCATATACCACGCTGGTTACGTTCCTGATATCCTCAAAACGGTGTATCTCCGCTACTTTGATGAGTGTATCGGCCTGCATCTCGATACCGCCGCTTTCAGCTAGTTCCGAAAGATCGATATATTCCTCTGAACCGAGGTGTTCGCCCCTTATCTTTTTAGAGGTCTTCTTTTTGAAAAAGTCTCCTATCATTCAACTTCACTTCCTGAAAGCTGATAGTACATGCAACATAAAAATCTATCGGAAGATAAAGGCACTTTTTAGTGGTAATCTTCGAGTTCCGCAAAGATGCTTTTAATGAACGATTCGCCCTTTTCCGTTCTGCATCGATACCTGATACCACATGTGGTTTCCGAATGAGTGGAATCGTCCTTGATCTCTTGGACCTTGACTTTGACTACGCACATGGCTTTGTTGCAGTCCATATGTTCCTTTACTACGGTTGCTTCTCCCTTTATCGATACGTTTATGTCACCCTCTTCGCATACGCATATCATCACTTTTCCGTTGTTTCGTATGTTGGCGGTTCCCGTATGTTGACGAGCCATTGCCATCAGAAGTGTGTTTTTGTCCTTTGCCAGCATCAGGTGTACCGGCGTGGTGTTCGGGGATTCGTCGGAAACAGTGGCTACGATGGCCGTGGGTACCTTGGAACGCAATAGATCGTATAATCCCTCAGATAGGGAGTTTCCCAGTATCTTAGACATCGTAGTGACTATGCAGGATGGGAATATAAAATATTGGTTCAATTAAGGTTTTAACGAAGGTAGGCTATCTCTTGCACAGTTATGGCTGTGAAAAAGAGCGTTCGGAGATTGGATTCCATAAAAGAACAAGTTACTTCTGTGCTAAAGGAGAGAGAGGAAATTCTGTTCGCTTACCTTTACGGTTCCTTCGCCCGTTCCGAAGAGAACGAGATGAGTGACATAGGGATATTCCTTAAGGATGGTGAATATGAAAAATTTTATCCGGAGAGATTGGCCGGAGAGTTAGAGAAATTGTTCAGTCGTGATGTGTATATTATAGTGTTGAACGGAAGAAATCTTGTGTTTTTACACCAAGTATTAAAGTCCGGTGAGCTGTTAT
>JAFDTZ010000066.1 GCA_019594305.1 Thermoplasmata archaeon | reverse complement strand
TTCCGATCTTTTTACGCCCAAGTCGTGTTTCTCCATCATCTCTTTCATTACTTCTTCTTTCGGCATCTTTGCCCATCTGTCCAATATATCTACGGTCATCCTTCTGATCTTTTTCATCCAACCCCCGGCTTTCTCAGGGGGTAGTCCGTGGCCGGTGACGAATTTTTTATGCCCTTTGAACTCACCCACCTGAATATTGATCGAAGGCAGGATAATACCAAAATCCAGTCCTCGGCCTGTAATGTAATCAACTATCTCCCTCCGTGCATGTTTTGACATATTCAGTACTTTTTTTTTACGCACATGAATGTGATATCCTCTGTGCCCCGAAAAATTGATTGATATATCTTCGGGAGTGAACCCGAGATCTTCCATCAGAAAATCATCCAACAGCATCTGTGTTTTCTTCTTTACAAGTTCCAGTTGTTCCGTGTAGCTGATCTCAGCCCCTCCCGGTATATGGTCCGCATCCAGATCAAATACTAGATCCGCCCCTAGCCAATCCTTTTCTTTCATGGGGGCGTCCGGATTGGAATAATATGCTGTGGAGTAGTATACATGTAGTGGTGTTTTCTCTCTAAGGAAGCGAAGTAAGTCGGCTCCGATTTCAAAGGATAAAGGTCGGTGCATGCCCTTACCACCGGGATACAAAAAGGCGAATTCACGTAGGGTGAATCTCGGAGGTAGATAGGTCTTATCCGTTTCGGACGAATTCTGTTCCAGGTATGTGTAGTGATCCTTTAATACCCTAGAGAGGAACAGCCTGGTTTTGGTTTCTCTGTCCACACATACATATGGTGCACCTATTACATTATGTTTTTGATGTGCATCTAATCTAGATTTTACATGAAAACCCTTAAAAACAAACAACCTTATACATGCCCTGATGAAAGAGGACTTAACTAAATGGTTCGATGAAGAGAACAGGGAATACGAGGATATGGAACACGATAAACTCAACTGGTTCATCAAATTGAAACATGGTGAAAGGGTAATCTTGATAGGTAATCCCATAGAATATCCCATGAGATTGGAGCTTGTTTACAAATTGTCCGTTAGTCCCGAACACAAAGGCATAATCCGCCAGCTCAACCCCAATCAGAGAGGCGGCTTCGAGAAGGCCCTTGTTTTGCTTTTAGCCACTGATAACATTATCTACAATATCCGTAGGGACGAAGACAATCTACCGGATTCAATAATAGTAAAAAAGCACCTTTATGAAGAGGATCTAACACGAACTGAGTTATTCGATGGAATACAGACAATCATAAATGTAGGTCTTAGAGCCACAATACATTTCCAATCCCTTGGTGGCGCGCCCGTACAAGATAAGGAACTATCTTCAACCGGCCCCTCTCTTTACAGATAGAAACCGGCAATCATAGCAGACCAAAGAACACAATAATAAATATACCGAGAACCGCCTCCATGGACCATACCAGGGCCACCAGTTGCCATTCTTTTACCCTTAGGTGTTTTACTATCCAATGGGTTATACTCTCAGTCTTATCGTATATGCTGGAAAGATATCCCTCTTCGTCGACCTCGGCGAAGTTTTCCGCACTGAAACCCCCTTTAAATTTCAGGAAGAACTCTATGATCATGGGAATAAATAGGATTATACCTGGGGTTATCAGATTGCTGATTATTGCAGCGCTTCCGAGGGCGGCGCCGCTGAAGAGTGTAAACGTGTCCCCCGGAAATATACGTGAAGGATATACATTGAATATTGCAAAACCCAATGTGGCCCCCAGGAGAGGGAATAGAATATATATGCCAAAATGGGACCCTCTGGTAAGATATATTAGAAATATCAAGGTTGTTGCATTTATACCGGAAAGACCTACTCCCAACCCGTTGAAACCTTCCAACATATTAGATGCATTGGCGGCACAGGTGACTCCGAAGGGAACGGCTATCAGTATGAACACGGGATGATTTATGGTAAAACCGAATACGTCTATGGGTGTATTCATCATCTGTATTCCCAAGGGAAGGCTGAATAAAAAAGGTAAAAAAGCCTTGTTCCTCTGTCTGACAGCAACCATATCGTCAACCATCCCTATGAATCCGGCACCTACTATGCAGATTATAGCGGTGAGGAAAATGGGGTTACTGATACCTTCGCTTGGTTTTCCAAGAAGAATTGATACACCTACGATGAAACCTACGATGGCCGCTATACCACCCATCTCCGGTATCTCCGGCAGCCCTTCCTTATGCATGTCCGCGCCCTTTATACCGGCTTTGGAGAAGGTTTCGATCTGCCAGTGTGTTACGAGTATCGCTACGAAGAAAGATATGAGGATGGCGCTAGATATGATTATCATGCTCATTGATAATATACCTCCCCGAAGTAGGAAGGTACCGTAACAATCGATGCTGTCGAGATACCTTGGAACGGAAGTAATGTATCGAGAAATGACACAGCCATGTTACACCATATTGCGGTAAGATATATATTTTTACCTATTACCTATCAACAGAAAACCCAGGCTGACAGGGATGATATGAAGACCAGACCGTACATGATGAGGGTGGTCTGGTTTTCCGTTAGCCTGAAATAATATGGAAAAAACCACATGAGTGTGCGATTGTTTGGCGGGTCTATGGTATTGTCCGGTCGTACACCGCCGAACTTCGTTTTATCGCTTTCCTTTTCAAAAAGGAACCACCAAGCTACCATGATAAAGTTGATTATAAGGGGTAGAAGTGCGACGAAAACGAATGCCTCGATGCCGGCTATTACGGCACACAAACCGATCATAGCACCCATCATTAGGTCGCCGCTATCTCCCGGGAATACTCCGGCGGGATGAATGTTGTAAGACAAGAAGGCCATGGTGGCACCGATGAAAGGAAAAAGGATGTAAAGCATAGACCACTGCTCTAATGAACGTAATTTGAGAACTATGAAAATAAGTACTATCATGGTCGTTCCCACGGATTGTCCGTTATAGTAGGAGAACATGTTGGTGAGGTTAGCACATACCATAACGAAAAGAGGTAGTATCAACAGAGGGTATAAAATCCCGAGTTCCAATACCCCTAGATAAGGTATTTCTATGGTTGTTTGAACGTGGTTGAAGAGGGGATATGCGAAGAAAAAGGGGATAAGGATCTTTACGATTTTTGTCGGACTTGCGTCATCGATCCCACTACCGAGGAGGTCGTCCATAAGACCGAAGAGAAAATATAGAATCAGGACGAAGACGGTCAGGTATAGAACATAGGAAATATCATGTAGTGCGCTCAAAAATAGTATACCGGCGAGGAATGCGAAAAATATGCCTATTCCTCCCATCTCCGGAACCTCGGGGGTGCCCGTCTTGTACATGTCCCGTCCTACAAAGCCGTGCCTCTTAAGCTTCTCCAGAAGGGGAGAAAATAAAAATATACCAGTGAGATATGTCACCAGTATCGTTAGGGTGAAGAGTATCGCCGTATCCATATTACATACCTACGAGTGATTATGTGTTCATCGTATTAAAAGGTTAAAGGTATGTCTAAACATTCAAAGTTCCCAGAACGGTTCGAGGTACTTTTTCAATTTATCCAATTCGGATCTCAATGAACCTCTAGGCTCCTGTCCCGGCTCACCTATGTTCTGGTCAGTTGGTAATTTTATGGGTAAATCTAACACTCCTTTCAATATGGCTTGCCAGCCTTCCAGCACACGGAGACCGTAGCCGGACACCATAAGATCCAAGTATCCCGCACCGTTTTCAGCGGCGATCTGCCGGGATGTACGTCCCAAGTATTCCAACCCTCTCATGTCCAGAGCGAGGTCGGTTAACGAATCGGAGTGGTGCGGGTCGGAGCCGCCGTTTCTTATGAGAACATTTGGTTTGAACTGTGAAATTACAGGTGTAATAATCTCTTCGAATGTATAGTGGTAGTCCGCTATATTGGCGTCCCTAGGTAAAGGAATGTTAACGGTATAGCCTTCACCGTCACACCTGCCTATCTCATTGACAAAGCCCTTGCCGGGGTATAGGCTTGTGGGATGCTGATGAATAGATATGAAAAGAACTTCCGCGGTGGTCCAAAATATGTCCATGGTACCGTTGCCCTGATGGGCATCCGTATCGAGTATGCAAACCTTCTTTCCCGTCCTTTTAAGATATTCAGCGGCTATGGCTACGTCGTTGAATACACAGAATCCCTCGCCGAAATCACGTCCGGCATGGTGAAGGCCTCCCGTGTTAAGGGTTATATCATGTTTTGAAAGCGCCTTTGCCGCCTCTAGACTACCGCCCACTATACGTCTCGCGGCCTCTGATAGACCTGGTCTTGTGGGTGTGTCAGGTGACAATCTAGCTCCGTCTCTTTCCGCATCCTCGACGTGCTTAATGTAACGCCTTGAGTGTGCGAGCAGCAATTGTTCATCGGTGGCTGCCGGGGCCGAGGTAATTTCGATAGCATCGTTCATAATATCGTTTGAACGGATCATATCTATTAACCCCGAGAATCGAACGGGGTCGAAAGGATGGAAGCTACCAAAGCCGTAGTTTACGTAGTTTTTATGGTAGAACAAAGGTGTCTTCATCTTTTATTCTTCTCCTGGTCCCTTTTTTTTGCGGACACTATGTGTGCTCTTCTTATAGGTTCAGGTATCTTATAATTACTGTACTGTTTAACGATATCGAGTGCGGACGCGGGAGATACACGATGTCCCGGTGATATGTATATGGGTTTGGTCGCTCTTTTACTGCTAAGGAACGCGTATCCGATGATTTCATCTTCTAAAACAACTTCGGATACGGGTTTATCGTGGGTGAGATCATGATCGAGTTTTCCGCACAACAAGCTCTTTGCCACGCCTACTGTGGGTGTTTTTGTCTCAAGGCCCAAATGCGAGGCCAGACCGATACCTCTGGGGTGCATAATCCCGTTTCCGTCAACCATAAGTATATCAGGTTTTTGTTCGATATCTTCCAGCAGTTCGATAAGAGGAGGCATCTCTCTGAAAGATAGGTACGAAGGTATGTAAGGAAAGCGTACATCAACTTTTACCGTATGTGTAAATATCTCTTCAGCGCCCTCCCAAAAAGATATGGACGCAAAACCTACATTTTCTAGGTATGCCACATCAACTCCGCCTATCGTGTTGATAGTACCGTTATCGTCCTCAAGCTTTACGCGGCGTGTCAACCTTAATTGCTCTTCTCTTAGCCTTTCGAGGGGTTCATCGCTAACGAAATCGGTAAATAGTTTTTTTCCGAAGTCGATAACCTTATCTCCGTCCAACAATATTCCTTCGTCTTCTAACAATTCACGTTTTTTTTGTACCCCCATCCCGAATCCACCTATAGATCCGTCCGACATTACCACCCTGTGACACGGAACAATAATGGGTCGTGGGTTCTCGTTGAGCATCTTACCAACGGTCCTAGCTGCTCGTATATCTCCCAGTGCCTCGGCTAATGCACCGTAAGTAGATATTTTTCCGTAAGGTATCTGCTGAACAAGAGTGTAAAAATCCTGGTAAAAGGACTTTATAATGCGGGAGACCTTCATATCCATTTGGATTCTAAGAAGGCTTTGTAGGCTTTGTAGGTTTCGTAAACATCGGCCTTTGAAACTATCTCGAAGGGTGAATGCATACCTAATACGGGTGGGCCAGCGTCTATTATTTCAACGTTCTTATTTGCGATGAATCTAGCTACGGTTCCACCGCCGCCTTCGTCGACCTTCCCCAGTTCACACGGCTGCCATCTGATGTCCTTTTCATTGAAGATCTTTCTAAGGAAGGCTATGTATTCTGCAGGTGCATCGTTTCCGCTGAATTTACCTCCTGCACCGGTAAACTTGGTTATCACTATACCACAGCCCAACTTTGCCGCATTCATCATCTCGTGTACTCCTTTGAATGAAGGGTTTACTCCGGGAGATACGTCTCCGGATATAGCCATGGATGATTCCATCATGTTCTGTATATCTTTAACTCCACACCCATCATCGGTTTTGTCTAGAAGGTCAGACATGAAGGATTCGAGGAACAGTGAACTAGCTCCGGTGTTGCCTACGCTGCCGATCTCTTCCTTATCGTATAGAATAACTACACTGGTCCTTGAAGGTGTCTCCATCTCTACGGAAGCCATCATGGATGTATAAGCACATACTCTGTCATCGTGACCGTAGGCACCCAGCATACTCCTATCAAGGCCTACATCACGGGCCGGTCCGGAAGGTACAAGTTCTATCTCGGCACTTACAAAATCCTCTTCTATAATCCCGTATTTTTCGTTCAATATATTGAGAATGTTAAGCTTTATCTTTTCCTTTACGTCTTCGTCATCGATCGGTATCCCACCCATCAACACATTGAGTTCTTCTCCCTTGATGACATCCCTCATCTTTCGGTCCCCCTGCTGTTTTTTTGATAGATGGGGCAGGAGGTCACTAATTATGAACACGGGGTCGTCGCTGTTTTCACCGATGCAGAGATCGATTGATTCTCCATTTTCCTTTACTATTTTGCCGTGTATAGCGAGGGGTGTGTTTACCCACTGGTATTTTTTGATGCCGCCGTAATAATGGGTCTTTAATACCGCCATCATGGCATCACCGTCTTCGTAGATTGTTCTAGCCTTTAAATCTAGTCTAGGCGAATCTATGTGACTGGCGAGGATGTTGCATCCCTTGCGAAGATCTTCACGGCCGATAACTGCGAAGGCCATATTCTTGTTTTTATTGATCTTGAATATCCTGGACCCCGGTTTCAGTTCTTTGACCTCGGATATATCTACAAAAGCGTTATCCTCCAAGACTTTTTTTGCATTCGTTACACATGCTCTTTCAGTCTTTGAGTCGCTTATAAACTTTCTATAATCTTCATTAAAGGAATTTATGATACCGACTTTTTCCTTATCTAACCCTTCCCACACTGGTTTAGGGCTGAAAGCCAGCTTTTCCTCAAGGTTGCTTTTTTCTTCCGGCATAATTATCCACGCTTACAAAAAGAAAGTCCTTTATTACTCTTTCGCAAACATGCAAATGTTTATGGCGGATTTCATTAAAGAATCCGAAAGGCTTATAAAGGGAACCTTTATTGAATAACTTAATTCCCGCAAAAATAAATTACTGGGTAGTGCAAATAACATGACAGAACTTCTTGAAGAACTGGAAGAAAAACGGGAAAAGGCCAATTCTAGAGCCGAAAAATTCAAAATATTGCGAGATAGGAAGAACCTAGAGGCAAAAAGGTTAGTCCGAAAAAGAGACGAACTTAACACCAAGGTTAGAGAGCTTATAGACCGGGGAAACGAATTAAAGGATGAGCGAAACGAGTTGAACGAAGGAGTTCACAAAGCAAAAAGGCTCAGGGACAAGATGAACAAAAAGGTCAGCACACTATCCCAGCAGTTGAGGAAAAAGAAAAAGGAAATATTGCCAAAGGACGGCCCCAATTTAGATGATCTTGAAAGAGACATCCGCAGGTTAGAGTACAAACAGATGACCCAGGTCCTCAGTTCGGAGAAAGAGAGGGAACTGGTCGATAAGATATCCTCTTTGAAAGAGATCATCGAAGAAAGGAGACGTCTGATCGACGAGAACGAGGATATACAGAGACTTACTGCAGCACTCGATGAGGCTAAACGGATAGCCGAGGAAAATCACAATAAGGTATCTGAAAATGCCGACTTAGCTCAAGAAAAGCATGATGAGATGCTGAAATTATTCAAAGAGGCCGACAAGGTGAGAGCCGACGCCGATGAAACCCATGAAAAGTTCATCAAAGCAAAGGTAAAATCAGACGAATACCATCATGATCATATCGCTGCCGTACACGAAGTCCAAGACTACAGCAAGATGATATACGGTCTCAGGAAGAAGAAACGTATAGCGATCAAGAAAAAGGATGACGAGGATACCCTCTCTAAAGCCCAAGAGCTATATGATCAGTTCAAAAATGGTGAAAAGCTAGGTACTGAAGATATTATGATGCTTCAAAAAGCCGGTTTGCTTTAAGATAATATGAGAGGCAAATATTTTTAAAGTCCCAGTCAATAAATAATCATATGAAAACGTATTCAGGGCCTTTCCTCACTGATGAAGGTTTCATTCAGGCCAAAATCACTATTGAAAGATGTGGTGTATCGGGAGATCATGTTAAAGCTAAATTGATGGATTACGAAGAAGGGGGTGATTCGGGAATAGAAGCGATAATAATCCCTTCACTATTCAATGCACATGTGCACATCGGTGATTCCATAGTTAAATCACCGCCGAAAGGCAGTCTTGCGGAGGTGGTCGGACCCGGAGGTTTAAAACATATATCTCTAGAGAGAGCTAGCCAGGAAGAATTGATAGGCGCTATGAAGGTTTATCTTCATGAGGCATCCGATTATGGGGTTAAAGATATAATAGATTTTAGAGAAGGTGGAATCGAGGGATTAAAGGTACTGCGGAAAGCAGCGGAAGGTTTAGAAGCCTCCATCAATCTGACCGTGATGGCCAGACCGTCCAAGAGAAGTTTTAACGAGTGCGAATTAAAAAAACTGCTCCCTTTGACAGATGGTATAGGTCTCAGTGCCTACAGAGACTGGGATACCAACCAGATAAAACAAATAGCGGAGTTGGCCAAGGATACGGATAAACCACTGGCACTACATTGTAGTGAAGATGTCAGAGAGCCTATTCAAGAAGTTCTGGAACTCGGTGTACACCATCTAGTCCATATGATCGAAGCCACAACCGATGACATGATAGCTTGTGCTGTCGAAGAGGTACCCATAGTGGTTTGCCCGAGGTCGAACCTCTTCTTTGGTAAAGTACCTAACATACCCGCAATGTTGGACGCGGGCTTGACCTTATGTTTGGGTACTGATAATGCTATGATATCTTCATCAAACATGCTCAGAGAGTTGGAAACCGCTTACAGGGTAGCAAGGATAAACGGAGATGTCGATCCCATCGATATTTTGATGATGGCAACATGGAACCCGAGAAAAGCTTTAAATCTACCCTCTTACATGGGCACAGAATCTAGAGAACACTATCTGGTAATCGAAAGGGGAAATCGTGACCCTTCTTATCAGGTGGTGACAAAGACATCCTCTAGAGATATATTAGAGGTAATAGAGTGGTAAAATGGAAGAATTCAAAAAAATACTGGTGCCCACGGATGGCTCAGAGGCCAACGAATCGGTCGTCGAGAGAAGTCTGTATCTAGCTAGGATGCTGGGTGCAAAGTTGAAGGTCCTTTTTGTTGTGGATACATCCACATTCAAGGGGTTTCCACCGGACGAACTCATCACAACCCTGAGAGGACATATGGAAGCAAAGGGAACCGAAATCCTTGATAGTATAGTAAAGGAAGGAAAGGAATTGGGCGTCGAAGTAGAAAAAAGCCTAGTACACGGTCCACCCGATGAGATGATAATCGAAGAATCAAAGGATCAGGACCTTATCGTGATAGGCACACACGGACGCTCGGGCCTATCTAGGATCTTTATAGGAAGTACCACAGATAGAGTGGTAAAAAATGCAGAATGCCCCGTAATGGTCATACATATTAAGGAGGAATGAAAATGGAAAAAGTTAAAGAACTGATGACACCGGAACCCATAGTTGCGGAACTACCTGGGAACAGAAGAGATTCGATAAATTTGATGGTCAAGAACAAGCTGACCGGAATGCCCGTAGTTAAAGATGGTATATTAAAGGGATTCATAAGCCGACATGATTTCTTTAAGAATCCGGACGAAGAACAGATCGCCATGATCTATAGGAAGGATTTTCCATCGGTAGAAGATGAAGAATTGATCAAAAATGCCGCAAAGATAATGGTTGAGAACGAAATAAACTATCTTCCCGTTCGAGATAAGAAGAACAAGTGTGTAGGTATAATCACCAGCTTCGATATGTTAAAATACATAGAAAAATTGAAAATATCTACCCCTGTGGGAGATATAGTGAGAAGTCCTTGTGTACCGATTTACGAGGAAACGCCCATTAAGGTAGTCCTACAGACGATGAAACTGACTCAACTTTATGCATTCCCCGTGGTAGATAGAGATACTTCTCTAACGGGCATTATATCCGATAGAGATCTGTTCAATCTTACGAGCATCAACAGCGGAATAGTTGTTTCCGAGCTCGGCCTGGGTGATGATGAAGATTCGTGGTCTTGGGAAGGTCTCAAAAACATAATGAAGCTCTATTACGAAGAATCAAAGATTGAGCTGCCTGATTTAATGGTAAAGGACGCAATGGTAAAAGATCCCCTGTCTGTCTATGAGAAAACGGAGACGTATGAAGCCGCAAGACTGATGCGTTTAAATGACTTTGCACAATTACCAGTTGTTGATCAGGTAGACAAGTTGAAAACCATGGTATATGAATTGGACCTGGTATATACAGTATTATGAGGTCTTTCGATGGTTGATAGGGAAGAACTTGAGTCCGTGTGTAAAAGAAGGGGATTCATTTGGCCGAGTTCTGAAATATATGGTGGCGAAGCCGGATTCTACGACTATGGTCACCTGGGAGCTAGATTAAAAGATAATTGGGAAGATATTTGGAAAGACTTCTTTCTCGGCATCGACGATAACTATCATATGATCTATACACCGAATATACTGCCTTATCGCGCGTTAAAGGCCTCGGGCCATGTGGATCTATTCTCCGATGTGCTGGTTCACTGTATGCGTTGTAGTGAAAGTTACAGGGCGGATCACATAGTAATGGAGTTGACGGGTAATAACATCGAAGGCATGGGTGCCGAAGAGATAGAGGACATCTTAGAAAAAAATGACTTGAGATGCCCCAGCTGCAACGGTGTTTTTTCAGAGACGGAGGATTTCAACATGATGTTCTCCCTCAATATCGGCCCGACGGGTGAACACAAAGGCTTTCTTCGCCCGGAGACCGCCCAAGGTACATACATGAACTTTTTCCGTGAATATCGTGCATTAAGGCGGCAAATGCCCATGGGTCTCGCAACCATAGGTAGTGCCTTCAGAAATGAAATATCACCACGACAGGGCGTATATCGTCTGAGGGAATTCTTGCAAGCGGAACTACAGATATTCTTTGTTCCGGGTGTACATGATACATATTACGAAGAACTTTATGACGAAGATCAAAAGGTTCGTTTACTGCGGGATGGCGAAGATGAAGTTAAATTTGTTCCGGTAAAAGAGCTTGACGAATTACCTATCTTCTATAGGTATCATCTGGCGAAGGTATACGAATTCTATCACGATCACATGGAATTACCTCATGAGAGCATAAGGTTACGTGAACTGTCTGACGAAGAGAAGGCATTCTATAACCTAATCCATTTTGATGTGGAGATATCTATGTCAAGTCTCGGAGGTTGGAAGGAAGTCGGCGGTATACATTATAGAGGTGATTACGACCTCACCAAACATCAAGAGGAATCCGGAACTAAGATGTCCATCCCTATCGAAGGTGAGCGGGTTATACCACATGTAATGGAATTGAGTTTCGGAGTCGATAGGAACATCTGGGCATTGTTGGACTGTGGTTATCATTCAAAAGATAGGGATTGGTTGTCTATACCCAATAAGTGTGCGCCCTACCACGTTGCGGTATTCCCTTTGGTTCGTAAAGACGGCATCATAGAACGTTCCCTGGATGTTTTTACGGAACTAAATAGTAACTTCAGGGCATTTTGGGATAAAAGTGGCTCCGTGGGTAAGCGTTATGCACGAATGGACGAGATAGGAACCCCCTATTGTGTAACCGTCGATTATGACACACTTGATGATGATACAGTCACCATTCGTGATATAAAATCAAAGGAACAGATAAGAGTAAATATTTCAGAACTTGTAGATGTAATAGATAGTCTCGTCTTCGGTGAAAAAGTTTTTAATGATCATTTCAGCGAGTAAAAACTAATTTTTAATGGACTCGAGTCTGCTTATTATGTTCCAAATCAAAATTCTTCCGTGTAATGGAATATTAGGATCATCCGCGAGTATTTCAAGTTTGAATATGGATGAAGCTATCCTAACATCTATCTCATCTTCGGATACTAACAACAAATCTTTGCATTCGTTAGCACCTCGTCTAATATTTCTGGGAATAGACGTATCCTCGTTAATCTGATCCAATATTTCGGATATTTGTTTTAGTTCTTCCATGGTAGTCATTGTTAACACCTCAAAAGGTTTTTTGGTAAAGGTAACAATATCTTTTAAGTCTGTATTTGATATTATTTTCAAGGCCTATTTTACCTCATGTAATTAAACCTTATGGTTCTCTGATTGTAAAAATTGTTTTACGATCCGAACAGATCCCGCTTATTTTTCATCACGAACACAGTGTGG
>JAFDTZ010000133.1 GCA_019594305.1 Thermoplasmata archaeon | reverse complement strand
TGACACCTTCGACTACCTCCAGGTGTTTATCCTCGTATACCTGGAGGTCAAGTTCCCTGACAAGGCCGAATTCTTCTATATACTCGTCGAAATGTCTGTCGAGATATAGTTCTATCCTTCTATCTATGATATTCCTTCTGTAACCGGTACCTTCGATCTCTATCTCTTCCGGAAAAAGAAAATCTTGTACCTTTTCCATCATGTTCTCGCTTTTTCCCGGGGTTTCGTTAATAAATTCTGACATTTTTTTATCCTCCTTATCAACCGAATAGTTCTCTTTCGGCATCTTTTATCTCTTTTAACGTTTTTAAGAGCTTCGCGTTGTCGGCGCCTCTCTCCAGTCTCTGCATACGTTCTTCCACTTCGTTCATAAGGGCTAATGCTCTTCTGGAAAGTATGGCCTTATCCTGTACTATCTCATCGATCTTCGTTTTCTCATCATCCCTTAACGTCATGGAGGCGTTTTTCAACTGCTCGAGGTACTTTTCCTTCTCTATCATCTCAAGTTTCTTAGCCTTGAGCGTTATATCCGCCACCTCTTTCCTCGCCTTCTCTCGCTCCCTTGTGTTCAGCAGTTTGGCGATTATGGCCAGGACTATGATGACGACTAAGGAGTAGAAAATGTACATGAAGTTCTCGGTGATGACCGTTTCCATGCTCATTTACTCTCCTCCTTTTTCCATACACCCCTCTCGATCGTGGAGATCCTGCTTTCTATCGTATCGAGTTCGGGGTCTATATATTTCCTTCTTTTCTTCAGTCCCTCTATCTCGACGACTACTTCTTTCAACCTGCCGTCCATGTCTTGAGACCATTCTTCGGCCCTTTTCTTGGTTATCAGATCCCAGTTGTTGATCATCTCTTCGAAGTACTCCAAAAAGTAAAGCTCCGTATGACTGGGTACATGCCCGTACATCTTCTCCAGGGCCTTGTTTCTAGCTTTATGCCTCATGTATAAAATGAAAGCGACGATTATGATGACGATTATGATCAATGTGACTGCCCACATATTCATTCCTCCTCAATATTGTAATTTTTTTCTATACGTTCTATCTTCATTCTGGCCTCTTGAATACGCTCTTCAGTGATCCCTTTCCATTCTTTCATATCGTCTATCTCGTCTACAAAGGATTCTATCCGTTTATCTATCCCGCCGAGATCTCTACGGATAGCGAGTTTGTACTCGCTTATGAGGTCCGGCAGGTGTCCTGTTATATACTGGTCTACCTTATCCGAGGGCGTGATGGCCTTGGAGCGTATGAAGCCCCTGGCCCTCTCCATTATTCCTATTTTTGGTTCTTCTCCCATGCGTTTTCACCTGTTGAGGTATCTCTTTCTTATCATACCGTAAGATTTTGAATGTATTTAATATTAATGGATGTAAGCGAGCATTTTTTCCGTAGATTCCCATCCTTAGATGGAAATTACCACATAACGTTTAAATAACTTACTCAGGCTAAGTATGTATATATCAGAAAATGGGGGCATCAGCCATGTCTAAAATGAAAAACAGGTTTTGTAAGGATAACGGAGCGGTTTCGGAGGTAGTTGGTACAATATTGATATTGAGCATCACTATCGTATTATTCTCGTCTATTTTCGCCACCGTTAGTTTAATGGAAACACCCGAACAAAGGACCTATATCGATTTCGAGTCTTCCTTTGTCAGTGTAGAAGATGAGATATCTTTGACGATCACACATAAGGGCGGTCATACTCTGGAGAAGTTTAACACCGCCTTTAATATAGTCGTCTATGACGGTACGTACAGGAGCACCAGGTATGCACACAATTCGGTTAACGTCACATTTCCTGATGATCTTTGGGGGATAGGCGAGGTGGTGGTGATAGACCTTGGTGATCTACCGGAAAGACTAGACTATAATGATTGGACTCACCTTCTCGGCCAAACCGACATCGCCGAGATACTGGTAATGGACACCGGAAGGAACGACCTTATATGGCGAAACGTGTTCAGACTCCGTGAACCCGGAAGGAGGGTTATAATAAAAGACATGGACGTGGAATACCCACACGATTGGGCTGACTACGTTGAGGCTGGTAATAGCATCAGGTTGTACGCAAGGATCGGTCCCTCCGACCTGGTGGATGATATCACCGTTACTGTGGATATCGGTAAATTATTGGGTTACGAGGATATAGGCACTGTCCCTATGGTGCGAGAGAGTGGTGATAGGTTCGTTTACCCTGAAGAAGAAAGGATGGTGATAGATTCCAATCAGGAAAACGGCACTTACAATCTGAGGTTGGAAGCCGAGTATAACGGTGATGAGGAAAACGTAGGCAACGATAATACAAATATAATCCTTAACGTTGGTCCGCTAGGTGCCACCCTGGATCAACCATTTATCCGTCTCGATGAGAACAAAATATACTTCAATCCGATCTCACCGGTCAACGGTGAGAATGTACAGATACATGCCGCCGTGGAGAACA
The DNA here is from genome assembly GCA_019594305.1 of Thermoplasmata archaeon. Taxonomy (GTDB): domain Archaea; phylum Thermoplasmatota; class Thermoplasmata; order Halarchaeoplasmatales; family Halarchaeoplasmataceae; genus Haladaptatiplasma. Next base: position 2,829 of record JAFDTZ010000133.1, on the reverse strand, counting down.
GTGGCGGTAGTCCTGCCGTATGTAATGTCACTTTGTATAGCAACCATACACGGGATGATGAAGCGGTGCTGATCCACACCTTTGAGAACATAAGCCTTGCATCAGGCGGTGGGCGGGACCTGTTCCACAGCTGGGAGGTCCAACGGAGCGGTGTACACAACATATCCTTGGTGGCGACTGATATCAGGTGGCATGGTGGTGAGTACACGCGGCCGGATCCCGAGGCTTACAAATTCCTACACGTTCAGCCAACTATCCTTCTGGTGGACGATGTCAGGGGCGAGGGCAACGATGCTACAGCTATGCGCGGAGACCTTGTATCTACAGAATCCACCTTCGATCATCACATCGTTGACGGAACACATCGCCCTTCATTAGAGATCCTGCAAAAGTATGATATAATAATATGGATGACAGGTAGCCAGTCAACCAACACGCTAACGGAAGAAGATAAAGATAATCTGCGGGAGGTTATGGACAACGGGACGAGCCTGTGGTTGATAGGTTCCAATCTGATGGATGACCCGGACGTGGGACCCCACGATCCTTTCATAACAGATTACCTTAAAACGAGTATAGCTTACGGGGCTCCGATCGTAGGAAATATCTCGGGTGTAGATATACCCCTTGATTCCACGGATGTTTACGAGGTTGTGGAGGCTTCTTACTGCGATCATCATATCGAACCATTTGATGGTGATGTTGCGGCATGGGATGATGCCGACAATATTATTGCAGTGAGCTACGAGGATGAAGATAAAGGTTACAGGAGCATGTACAATTCCTTCCTTTTCAGTTCCATGGAAGGCATGCCCGGAGAAGAGGCACTACCACGTAGTAACATGGTCTACAAAGTGATCAACTGGCTTGGTGGTGTGGAATTCAAGGGTGGTAACGACGTTGCGGTCGCTGAGCAGAAGTTCAGTACGGCGACTCCCATGTACATGGAGTGGGTGAATATCGATGCGGTCATACGTAACAACGGTATGGAAAATCTTACAGATGTCGAAGTCAGGCTTCAGGTGAACGGTCAAGTCCTCGAAAACAACGCAACAACTATCAATAATCTTGAAGGTATGGGTGGTACTCATAGGGTCGAATTCAGTTGGCTTGCGGACACTGTGGGACGGCACGAGGTACTGGTAGTGGCTGACCCGTTCAACATGATAGTTGAGACGAACAAAGAGAATAACGATATCCGATACAAAGGAGTGAATGTCCACGTCACGGTACGTTTTTCCGTACTAGTGGTTGATGATGATCACACAGGTTCCAACACAACTGCCTACGTTACCGAGAGTTTGGAACGTTTGGGGTACGCCTACCAGGTACATGATGTGGAGGATGAGACTTCCCAGGGACCGAGTGTCGATGAAATGAATCTTTTCAACTCCGTTTATTGGGTTTGCGGTCATTCCATGTTCAACACCCTTCTAGAGGATGATATAGATGCCATAGAGAGTTACCTTCTGGAAACCTCGGGAACAAGCTTCCTGCTTATAGGCAATCACGTACTGGAAGATCTGACTACCACACCTCCTGATGGCGATGCATTCCTCCAGAATTTCATGGGTATAGACCCGGGTTCAGTGACCCAGATGACTGATTTCCCGGAGCGTTTGAAGGGTACGGATAACGATCCCATCGGACATGGTCTGGAGTACACTATAGATCCTCGGGGTGAGGTGAATCCTTATGGATTCGACGTTTCGGACGCTGATATATTTTTGGATGATGGTAACGGTAACAATGCAGCTTCGCGTTATTATTCCGGTCAGTTCAGGACAGCCTTTTTAGGTGTTGACCTATTCCACCTTGATGGTCCCGTATATGGTGACGAGTGGTACACGGACTTTGAGGAGGATATTGACACCAGTCCTGAGGCTGTACGTCAGGAGTTAATTTACATGATTACCAAGTGGTTCGGTAATGTTGACTACCGTGTAGAGTTACGTGTAAGTTCGGTGGACATCGAGGTGGAGAATCCACGGCCCATGCTTGGTAATTCTTATTTAATAACCGCCACCATCCACAACGTAGGGCACAGTGAGGCTTTTGCACTTATCCGAATCAAAGATGGTTACACTTTATCGGGATCGAAGAGTATTTCCATACCGGCCGATGGCGTTTCAACGGCCGAGATCACCTGGAAGACTTTGTACGCCGGTCCCGAGCGGCCCATACGTGTGCTGGTTGACCCCTTGTGCAACGTTGAGGAGATCGGCAACGAGACCGCTGGTGATCACATGGGTTTCAACAACCACGCCATGATACGGCTTCCCGTGTATTACTTCTGGGATGATATGGAGAACGGCACCGCCAACTGGCGTACGGAGGCCACCATAATGAACATCAACGCGGAGCATCCCCTGGAGTTCCTGACGGAGGAGCACGAGAAGGCATATACCGATATCATCGCCGACTGGGACTGGGACTACGAGGACGCATCCAAGTACCTCAACGTTACTAGTATGTTCTCGTACAGCGACCCGCGGTCGTACTGGCTGGCGGAACCGGCTTTGGGTGAAGAGGTTCAAGAGGATATTCCTATAGATGTATTCCTAGCCATCGACACATCAGGGTCTATGCATTGGGGGGAAGAAGACGGTTGGGATGATGCTCCGTTTGCAAATCACCCAGATTCCCGTATGTATCAGGCGGTTGAAGCTGCAGTTAGTTTTGTAGACAATATGACGAGTAAGGATAGAGTAGAGATATGGACATTCCACCACGACGGAGGTAGCAATCCACCACCCTATCTATATAAAGAATTAGCATACATGACACAAGATAACAGAACAGATTTTATACAGGCTCTTTATGATATCC